>CALFWN010000300.1 GCA_937928335.1 uncultured Litoreibacter sp.
TGCCTATCGGCCGGTCCCACGGGGTCGAGCGCGCCTTCTACGAAGCTTTATCCGACTTGGCAAGAGCGAAGCGGGGCAGGGCTTGGGGCTTTACAAAAAGCTCTTGACCACGCGCGCGAAAATCTCCGGCAGCTCATTGACCGCAAAGCCGCCCGGCGTAGTGTAGACCGCGTAGACGATCATGCCGCCTGCGACCACAATCGCGAAAGCTGCGGCCCGTGGCGGGTTGCCGTCAATGGCGGCGCGAAACATGCTGGGCACTGCAAAAACGCCGATGACAATCCCACATACCAGAATGAATTCTGTCGCTAGCAATGCGGCCTCACTTCAATTTATGGGCGCATATTACTCGGGGTCGGCAGCGAAAATCAATCTTTCTTCCACGGGGGCCACGCGCAGGATATTGGTCGTGCCCGGCTTGTTGAAAGGCACGCCTGCGGTCACCACAATCTGGTCCTGCTCGGTGGCGAAATCATATTCGCGCACTGCGCGGGCGGCGCTGACCACTGCCATCTTGAAGCGTTCCACCTCGCCGGTGATCACGCAATGCATTCCCCAGCTCAGGCACAGGCGCCGCGCTGTGCCGTTCAGCGGGGTCAGCGCAATCGTGGGGACATGCGGGCGTTCGCGGGCCACCAGAAGGGCCGTTGTGCCGGATTGCGAGAAGCAACAGATCGCCTTGATGTCGGTTGTCTCGGCAATTTCACGGGCCGCCACCACGATGCCGTCGGCAATCGTGTGCTTCATGCCGCCACGCTGAGCGGCGATGATGTCGATATAGTTGGGGTCGTTCTCCACCTCGATGGCCACGTTGTTCATCGTGTTCACCGCCTCGATCGGGAAGGACCCGGCCGCACTTTCGGCGGATAGCATGATGGCATCCGTGCCCTCATAGATGGCGGTGGCCACGTCAGAGACCTCCGCACGGGTGGGCATCGGGCTGTCGATCATGCTTTCCAGCATTTGGGTCGCGACAATCACGGGTTTGGCCACCGCACGGCATTTGCGCACCAGACGTTTCTGGATGGGCGGCACGTTTTGCACGGGCAGCTCAACGCCCAGATCGCCCCGTGCGACCATGATCCCGTCCGAGACCGCCAGGATATCGTCAAAGAACTTCACCGCTGTCGGTTTCTCGATCTTCGACAGCAGCGCCGCGCGGCCTTTGGCCAGGACGCGGGCCTCTTCCACATCGGCGGGGCGCTGCACGAAGGACAGCGCCAGCCAGTCGACGCCAAGCTGACAGACAAATTCCAGATCCTTGCGGTCCTTGTCCGACAGTGCCGCCAGCGGCAACACCACGTCGGGCACATTCACGCCTTTGCGGTCCGAGATCACGCCGCCCACGGTGACTTCGCAATTGGCAAAATCCGCGCCGCAATCCTTGACCACCAGCCGGATTTTGCCGTCATTGACCAGCAATGAGGCCCCCGGCTCCAGCGCGTCAAAAATCTCTTTATGGGGCAGCTGCACCCGGCTCGCGTCGCCTTTGGCATCGTCGAGGTCAAGCCGGAAGGCCTGCCCCACCTGCAGATCAACCCCTTCGCTGTCGGCAAACTGGCCAACACGCAGCTTGGGGCCCTGAAGGTCGGCCAGAATGGCGATGGGGCGCCCGGTGTCTTTCTCGATCTGGCGGATGATTTCGTGGCGCACGCGAATCTCGGCATGGTCGCCGTGGCTCATGTTCAGGCGGAACACGTCCGCACCGGCCTCAAACAAGGCGCGGATTGTGTCGTAGTCGTTGGAAGCGGGGCCCAGTGTTGCAACGATCTTGACCTTACGGAGGCGTCTCATTCCTGCGTCATCCTTTAGCTATTCAAATTTTTTCGTTGGGCCGGGGTCACATATGACCCAAACCACGCCGCATCGCAACTGGCGCTTTTGACCCGCGCCGCCTAGATAGGGCGGGGATGTAACGGGCAGATGTTCATGACGTATCAACCTTTCGAAATCGAAGGCGCGGACCGGGCGGGGCGCTTTGTGTTTCTGTGTGACCACGCGGCCAACACGGTGCCGGATTTCATCAACGCGGGCGATCTGGGGCTGCCTGCCGAGGATATGGGCCGCCATATCGCCTTCGATATCGGCGCAGCGGCAGTCACCAGAGCGCTGGCCGCACAGCTTGACGGCCCTGCGGTGCTGTCGAATTTCTCTCGTCTGGTGATCGACCCCAATCGCGGCGAGGATGACCCGACCCTGATCATGCGGCTCTATGACGGCACGATCATCCATGCCAACCGGTCGGTGGACGAGGCCGCCCGCCAGCACCGGCTCGACCGGATGCACCGGCCCTATCACGGCGCGGTGGCGCAGGTTGCAGCCGCGCGCAGCGACCCGGTGCTGGTCTCGGTCCATTCCTTCACACCGCAGTTGCGGGGCCGCCCGCCCCGCCCGTGGCATGTCGGCGTGCTTTATGCCGATGACCGCCGTCTGGCTGATCCGTTCATGGCCCGGCTGGCGCAGGAAAGCGATCTCACGGTGGGCGACAACCAGCCCTATTCCGGGCATCTCACCGGAGACACGATGGACCGGCACGCCTTGCAACACCGTCGCCCGCATGTCTTGATTGAGATACGCAACGACCTCATATCTACTCAAGAAGATCAGCAGGCATGGGCCTGCAGGCTGGCGCCAGTGCTGACCGACAGCCTGGCCGCCTCTGGCTTATGAAGGACCAAGATTATGGACGCCCAAACCCAGCTCGAACTTGAAGCCGCCGCCTTCCGCACATTGCGCGACCATCTGCAAAAGCGCACCGATGTCCAGAATATCGACATGATGAACCTGGCGGGCTTCTGCCGCAACTGCCTGAGCCGATGGTATCAGGAAGCCGCCGCCGAACGCGGCATTGACATAGGCAAGATGGAAGCCCGCGAGGCCTTCTACGGGATGCCTTTCGACGACTGGAAAGCCCAGCACCAGTCCGAGGCCAGCGACGCCCAGAAAGCAGCCTTC
>CALFWN010000301.1 GCA_937928335.1 uncultured Litoreibacter sp.
CGTGGATTGTCGCTGAACACCGGCGATGCGGCGGGGGAGGAATTTCCCGAATTCACCCATTTCTTCGTCGAGGCACCCGAGCCCGGCGCGCGGATGACGCGGGTCCATGCCATTTTGGACAGCCCCTCGGTCACCGGGGCCTATACCTTTGATATCACGCCCGGATTGCCGGCCGAGATGAAGGTGAAAGCCACCTTGTTTGCGCGCAAGGAGCTGGATCACGTGGGCGTGGCACCTCTGACCTCGATGTTTTTGTTCGACGAGACCAACCGGACCCGCTTTGACGATTTCCGCTCTGCGGTGCATGACAGCGAGGGTCTTTTGGTCTGGAACGGCGCGGGGGAGCTGCTGTGGCGGCCTCTGGCAAACCCAAAAGAGCTGGAAATCTCCAGCTTCGTGGATAATGGCCCGCGCGGTTTTGGCCTGATGCAACGCGCCCGCGAGGCCGAGGACTTCGCCGATCTGGAGGCGTTTTACCACAACCGCCCCTCGCTTTGGATCGTGCCATCCGAGGATTGGGGCAAAGGGGCCGTGACGCTGGTCGAGATCCCGTCCGACAAGGAAATCTACGACAATATCGTGGCCTATTGGCGCCCGCGCGAACCGCTGCAACCGGGCCAAGCCTATGATTTCAATTACACAATGGAGTGGGGCGGCGAGCCTGTGCGCCCGCGCAATGTGGCCAAGGTGCTCAATTCGCGGATCGGCAAAGGCTATGACAAGAAGGTGCCTTATCAGATCATCGCGGTTGATTTCGACAACCATCCCGACTTTGGCGCGGATGCGGATCTTGATCTCATCACGCGCTTCATCTCGAGCAACCGGGGCACGGTCTCGGATGGGGTGTTGCAGCGCAATCCGGGCACAGGCGGGCTGCGGCTGGCGTTCAAGTTTGATCCGGGCGAGGCCACGGGGGCCGAGCTGCGGGTGCAGCTGGTCAAGGATGGTGTGTCCCTGACCGAGGTCTGGCTTTACAGGTGGACGGCATGACGGATTTTATGCCTCCAAATCAACCGCTTGCCCATCCAAGGCAGAACCTGCGGCGTGACTATCATGACCAACAGGCGCCTGATTTCAGGCCGACCACGGGTGTCTCCTGGTGGCGTGGTCTGGTTTTTGTTCCAGCCTTTCTGACAACCTTTGGGTTGATCATGGTGTTCACCGATTTCTTCTCGATGGATGGGCTGACATGGTTTGAGGCCGGTCTTATCTCGTTGATAGCATTGACGTTTTTCTGGATATCGCTGTCGGTCTCTACCGTGACGGCCGGTATCCTGAACCTGTTGCGGCCCGAGCGGCCACATGCGGCATTGAGTGTCACCCCGCTGAAAACAGCGCTGCTGGTGCCGGTCTATAATGAGGATCCGATCGAGGTGTTCGGCAATGCGACGGCGATGCTAAACCAGTTGAACAACGACATGCATCCTCATGATTTTACGTTGTTTATCCTGTCTGACACACGCGACGATATGATTGCGCTGAAAGAATGCCAGGCCTTCGCAGAGCTGCGCAGCCGGATGGCCGGGCGGATGCAGGTGCATTACCGCCGCAGGGCTGACAATACGGACCGTAAAGTGGGCAATCTGGCCGACTGGGTCGAGCGTTGGGGCGGCGGCTATGACGCGATGCTGGTGCTTGATGCGGACAGTCTTATGTCGGGCGAGGCGATCATTGCGCTGACTGACGAGCTGTCGGCAGACCCAAGTGCCGGGCTGATCCAGTCTGTGCCGCAACTCTTTGGTGCAAATACATTATTTGGCCGCGTGCAGCAGTTTTCCAACACGGTTTACGGCGCGGTTCTGGCCGAAGGTCTGGCCAAATGGGCCGACCGGGAAGGCAATTACTGGGGCCATAACGCGATCATCCGGACGGCGGCGTTTGCGGCGTCGGCGGGGTTGCCGAAGCTGGATACGTTCCGCTCCAAGGGGGCGTTGATCCTGAGCCATGACTTTGTGGAGGCGGGATTGCTGCGGCGTGCGGGTTGGGCGGTGCGGTTTTTGCCACGGGTCAAGGGCAGCTATGAAGAGGTGCCGGCCAATCTGATCGACTATGTGCGGCGCGACCGGCGCTGGTGTCAGGGCAACCTGCAACACCTTAACATATTGGGGTCAAAGGGTTTTCACACGGTCACAAGGTTCCATCTGTTCCACGGCGCGATGTCTTATCTGCTGTCCCCGGCATGGTTTGTGCTGCTGGCGGTCTGGGCCATTATCGGTGTCAGCGCCGAGGAAAACGTCATCACCTATTTCACCGGGGACAACCCTCAGGTGGCATGGCCCGAGATCGGTCACGCGAACAATCTGTTCATTTTATTCTTTATGTACGGGATGTTACTGGCTCCGAAGTTTCTTGGAGCGACGGCGATTGGGCGGACCGGGGTGAGTTTGCGCGACCTTGGGGGGCCGGTGCAGTTTATGTTCAGCTTCATCACGGAGATTGTCGTCTCGGTTCTGTTCGCGCCGATCCTGATGGTGCAGCAAACATTAGCTGTGGCCCGTACCTATTTGGGATTCAAGGAAAAATGGACGCCTCAGTCGCGGCATGGGGGGCGGTATTCGGTGCTGGATCACGTAAAATTCCACGCCGCAGAGACGCTGATTGGCGCAGCTTTGGTCTTCGGGATGTATGAGGGCATCATCACATTATGGCTCTCGCCCATCGCGTTCAGCCTGCTGGGAGCGGTGTTTTTGTCTTTTATTTCAGGGGTTAAGCTGGATCGCTTCGAATGGACCCGCCGACAGATGGGAACGGCGGAAGTGTTCAATGCGCCGTCGATCATTCAGGCGGCAAAGCATGAGAGGCTGCGGTTGAAGCAGGCGCTTGATAAGGCCGATCACGTCCCCGCAGAATAGGCGCAGAATAGGTGCAGAGCCGTTTTGCCACAAAATGGGGTAAAACTTTTGGGCCGATTCCCCAAAATGTACAAAACTCAGCGCCGAAAATCGTAACCTCTTGTTAACATATCGGCAGAGTTATCCACAGGCTGTGGATAAGGTCATACCCCGGCCATAGGGGACGAGATCAGCCGGAAGAGAGATCGAGCGCCTCGAACCAGTCAAGCGCGGTCTCGGACCAGCCTTTCGGGATGCCGTGGGCTCCGGGGTGGAGGATAAATTCCAGCGCGCCGGTTTCGCAGCTCTCCCATTTGCGATGCCAGAAATCGCCCGACGTGTCGAAACTGTCGGCGCG
>CALFWN010000302.1 GCA_937928335.1 uncultured Litoreibacter sp.
GCTTGGTTTGCAGCATCTTGATGCCCCAGCCCCATTTCGTGGCCAGATCGGCAAGCACCATCGGTGTCAATTTGGGCGGAGCCGACAGGCCGTTCTTGATGTCCTTGTGCCGTTGCCCGAGAAGCTGCAGGTCAAGCGTCAGTACCAAGGCGTCGCAATTCGCGTCACGCGCCCGTCCGATCAGATTGTCGATGAACTGTGCGTCGCGCATCACGTAGAGCTGAAACCAGAACGGCGCGGAGCTGTGCTCCGCAATATCTTCAATCGAGCAGATCGACATGGTGGACAGCGTGAACGGCACGCCGAATTTCTCTGCTGCCTTGGCGGCCAGGATTTCTCCGTCTGCATGTTGCATACCTGTCATGCCCACCGGGGCCAGTGCCACCGGCATCGCCACGTCCCGTCCGATCATCTGCGACTTGGTGGAGCGGTTGGTCATGTCCACGGCGACACGCTGACGTAACCTGATCTTGGTGTAGTCCGAGACATTCTCGCGGAAGGTCTGCTCCGTCCAGCTGCCGCTTTCGCAATAATCGTAGAACATCTTCGGCACGCGCCGCTTATAGATGCGCTTCAGATCGGCGATTTCGGTAATCTCGGGCATAGGACATCTCTTTCGCGCCGTATTGGTTCGTTTCTCTTACCAATCGGGTAGAAACCTCGCAATCCCCGACTTATGCGCAGCACCGTGTCAAAGCTGCTGGTCCCCGAAGGCGTCGGCGCATTGAAGTGTTCTGATCGCAGCCCCGGCAAGCCCGGTTTTCGACCTCTGGCGTTGGTGCAGGAAGTTGCGGCTTTGCCGTTGGCAATCTGGTGTAGCCTGCCGCCGTCAAACATGTCAGTTTTGGCGGAACCTTCATTTCCAAAGGCGCTCTATGAACCAGGCCGAATTGATCTTGCTGCTCGTTAAAATATGGGGCGGGGTGGGCGCATGTGTGGCGCTTGGGTTTCTGACCTTCGGGATTGACCGTCTCGACGAGGACGCACGCGGCGCCTATGTCTTTCGCCTGTTGATCATTCCCGGCGTGCTGCTGATCTGGCCGCTGGTTCTGTGGCGCTGGTACGTTTTGGCGGGTGGCAAGGACCTGTGGGCCAGGCGGTATCAACCCAGGCGCAACTCGCACAGGGTCTTCGCCCTGATCATGCCGGTGCTCATCGTGGGCATCATCGCCGTAGGCTGGTCGGTGCGTCAGACCTGGCCTGTTGATGTGGCACCTGTCCAGCTGTCGGAGCCCGGCCAATGAGTGTCAAATACATCCCCGTTCAATGGAACCGAAACAAATGGTTCTACGACCTTGTTATGCTGATCGGCGTGGTGGCGTTTCTGGTGCTGTTCCTGTTTGTCAGCCCTGATCTTCTGAGCCATGAATTCCCGATCAACCCGCAGGTTCACAATGCCCGCGCCTTCGGGGCCTGCGCCTTTGTCATGCTGACGGTGATCTTGTGCATCGGGCCGCTTGCGCGGATCGACACGCGGTTCTTGCCGCTGCTGTATAACCGGCGCCATTTCGGGGTGATGACGACTTTTGTGGCGATCACCCATGCCAGCTACATCCTGAACTGGTACTTCTCCTTCTCGAAATCCGACAAATTCTCCGCGCTGCTTTTTGCCAATACCAGCTACACCCAGCTGGCGGGTTTCCCGTTCGAGGCTTTCGGCATTTTCGCGTTGATCTGCCTGTTGATACTGGCCGCGACCAGTCATGATTTCTGGTTGAAGTTCCTGACCCCGCCTGTCTGGAAAAGCCTTCATGCCCTGATCTATGTCGCCTATATCGCCGTCGTGGCTCATATCAGCCTTGGTATTCTGCAAGACCAGCAGAACCATGTCTTCACACTGATCTTCATTGGCGGGGCCTTGGCAGTGGCAGTTCTGCACGCCTATGCCGCGTGGCTTGACTGGCGGGGCGGCGACGAGGTTGCCACACAGTCTGAAGGCTGGGTCGAGATCTGTGGCCCCGCCGACATCAAGAACGGGTTTGCCAGGATCAAGCTGATGCCCAATGGCGACCGGGTCGCGGTGTTCAACCAGGACGGCAAGCTCAGCGCCATCTCGAATGCCTGCGCACATCAGAACGGGCCACTGGGCGAGGGCAGGGTGATCTCCTGTCTGGTGACCTGCCCGTGGCACGGGTTCCAATATGACGTCACCAATGGGCGCTCCCCCGCGCCTTTCACCGAAATGGTGCCCACGTATAATCTGCGCCTGACCGACGGGATGATCCAGGTGGACCCGGAGGCAAACCCGCCGGGCACCTATGTCGAACCTGTCGCAATTCCGGGCTGGAAGGAGGTCCCCGCATGAGCAATCAGGACAAGCCGTTTTTCGTAGGCTACCTTGATATCCCCGGATCGCTGCGCCGGTTTTTGGTGTTGGCCTGCCTTGTCGGGACCGGCATTTTCGTGGCCACGGGGTTGCTGATCGGCAGCACTCAGGATGAGCCCGCCGCATCGGGGTTTCGTTTTGACTATGGCCGCCAGACGGTGACAGGCGTGATCGAGCTGACGCCCTATCCGTTGCTGCGGGTCACGCAGGGCAATGATCTGATCAAACCCGGCAAGACGCTGATGCTGTCGGGGCAGGGCAAGTTCGGCGTGGATGCGCAGGCTATGGGCCTTGAGGGCGGGCTGGTCGAGGTCACCGGAATAATCCTGCAACGCGGCACAATCGACATGATGCAGCTCGCTGGCGGCAGGCGCGGGATGAAGATGGTTGATGGCGACGCACCCGATATGGAGACGGAGCCGCTGGGCCGCTGGAAAGTCGCCGGAGAGATTTGCGACGGCAAATGCCTCAATGGCGCGATGCGTCCGGGCAGGGGGCTGGCGCATAAGGCCTGCGCCGCGCTGTGCCTTGTGGGCGATGTGCCACCGGTTTTCGTCTCGACGCAACCCATCGAGGGGTCCGACTTCATGTTGATCACCGGGCCGGACGGCACAAGGCTGCCCAAGGCCGCCTATGATCATATCGGGCAATTCGTCTCTGCCGAGGGCGATCTGGAACGTCGCGGAGACATGCTGGTTCTCAAGCTCGACGCCGAGACGATTGAGGTGATCGACGGATGAAACGTGTTTTTGTGCTTCTGCTCGTCGCCCTGCTGGGCCTGATCATGCTCTATGTCTCACGGTTCTGGATCTTCGATCTGTGGCCCCGCTCCGGGCTCTTTGGCTGGGCAGAGCTGCGCCCCAATGGCGGGTTGTTGGCCCGCTGGCTGCGCGGCACGTCATTTGCCCCGTTCGAGCTGCTGATCTGGGCCGCAGGGGTCTTCATGATCCTTACCGGCTTGCAGAAAATCGTGGATTTCTTCTCTGCCACGCCCGACGCCCACCCAGCCCCAGAAAAGGACGACACCCATGACGGATGACACACTCGACTGGATCAGCGTGGGCCATGTGGACGACCTGCCTGAGGGGCGGGTGAAGACAGTGACGGCGCGCACGACGTCGATCTGTCTGGTGCATTTCGACGGCCAATGGGCGGCGATGAACAACCATTGCCCGCATCAGCGCGGGCCGCTGGGCGAAGGCTCCATCGAGAAGGGTGTTGACGACAAATGCTGGATTCGCTGCCCCTGGCATGGCTGGGATTTCGACCCTTTGACCGGCAAGCCACCCGGCGGGCATGAAGATACCGGTCAGGACATGTACCCGGTCGATATCCGCGACGGAGAGATCTTTGTGGGCCTTGAGCCCGAGCCCCCGCATGAGCGGACCGTCACGGATGTCATGGTTGATACGCTGTGCAATTGGGGCGTGCAGTCGGTCTTTGGCATGGTGGGCCATTCCAACCTCGGCCTGTCTGATGCGATCCGGCTGGCCGTGGTGGATGGCAAGATGCGTTATTTCGGCATTCGTCACGAGGGCGCTGCCGCCTTTGCGGCCTCTGCCTATGGCAAGCTGACCGGCACGCCTGCGGCCTGCCTGACCATTGCGGGACCGGGGGCCACGAACCTGCTGACAGGGCTTTGGGACGCCAAGGTGGACCGCGCCCCGGTGCTGGCATTGACGGGTCAGGTGCAAACCCAGGTGATGGGCCCCGGCGCGTTTCAGGATATCGACCTGCTGTCGGCCTTTGACGCGGTGACGGCCTTCTCGCAGCCGGTGCTTGGCAGCTCGAACCACGCTGAGCTGGCCTCGCTCGCCTGCAAGACCGCCATTGTGGAGCAGAACGTCGCCCATCTGATCTTCCCCGATGATGTGCAGACCAATCCCTCAAGCCAGGACGCAAGCGGCCCCGAGGGGCGCATCACGCAGAGCGCGGTCTCGCCTGCGCAAAGCGATGTGGACAAGGCGGCGGCGATGATCAAGGGCGCCAAACGCCCGATCATTGTGGTGGGCCACGGGGCCTA
>CALFWN010000303.1 GCA_937928335.1 uncultured Litoreibacter sp.
GTCTTTTCAGCCAGCGCCTCGACCCGCTCGATACAGGGCGCCATCGCTTTGACATTGCCCGAGGCCTGACAGCTGAAACCGCATCCTTTGCAGCCCTCTGCCCCGTGACGGCCCGCGAAAACCGTGGGGTTGGTGGCCCCGTCGATCTCGGGAAGGGCGATCAGCATCGTGGCCTCAATCGGGCTGAGCCCCTGCCCGCCCGTGGCCCATTGCTCCAGCGTCTGAAATTCAAGCGGCTGGGCCGCAATATAGGGCAAATCAAGCGCGGCCAGCGCCTCGACGGCGGCGTCGCTGTCATTATAGGCCGGGCCACCCACAAGCGAGAAGCCGGTCAGCGATACAAGCGCATCAATACGGCCCGCCATGAACGCATCAATCGCCGGGCGGCCATCCAGACCACCGGCAAAGGCCGGGATGACGCGCATCCCGCGTGCCTCCAAGGTGCGGATAACATGGTCATAATGCGCCGTATCGCCCGCCAGAATATAGCTGCGCAGCATCAGCACACCGATGCTTGCCATGCTGCCCGTGCAGGGCAGATCCTCGGGATGCGTCGTGATCCCGAGACCGGGCAAATCGGGGTGGTAAAGGCCGGTATCGGGATATTCGATCGGCTCTGGCGCCTCGGTGTTGCGCCAGTCAGGGCGGGTGGCATAGCGCGAGATCAGGAAGCGGACCATATTCTCGATATTGTCGTCACTGCCGCCCAGCCAATATTGCATCGACAAAAACCACGCCCGCAAATCCTGGCTTTTGCCGGGGATCAGCTTGAGGATCTTGGGCAGGCGGCGCAGCATCTTCATCTGGCCTGCGCCGGATTTACCCGAGGTTTTCGACGGCTTGAGCTTTTTCAGCAGGCTCAGCGCGCCGGTGGCGGGCTTGGACATGTCCAGATCGCCCATTTTGGTCAGCTGGGTGATCTCCTGATCCGAGACCACGCCGACCATCGCGTCGCACGCATCGCGCCGGGCCAGCAGCTCGGGCAGGATCGCCTTGATATGGTCTTCGAGAAACAGCACGCAATTGACGATGATATCGGCAGAAGCAATGGCGGCCTTGGCCTGTTGCAGCGCGCCGGGGTCCTTTTCCCATTCGGCAGCGGCATGAATGGACAGGTTCAGGCCGGGATAATCCGCCGCCAGCCTCGGAGCGACACGCGCGGCAGGACCGGCTGCGTGCCGGTCCAGCGTCACAATGACGAAATTATAGCTTTGGTCCCCTATCTCATCGCGCATAATGGGCCTTTGCCTCGTAGAGCGTATCAAGCGATATCTCTGCGAGACCCTTTTGCGTCGCATAGGTTTCCGTGTTCCGCCGCGCCTTGCCGCGCACGAAGAACGGGATTTTCTTCAGCTCTTTTTCAGCCGCCGCCAGCCAGATGACATTGCCGTCCTGAACATGCGCGTTTGCAACATGTGCGACCTCGGAGGGCATCGAGCCCCCCTCGCCCGCGGCCGGCTCCAACGGTTTGGGCGCGTGGCCACCGTGATGGCTTGGCCCGGCTGCATCATGAAACTCGAAATCATCGCGGAACATATGCAGCAGATGTTCCTCCAGCCCCATGACAAGCGGGTGAATCCATGTATCAAAAATGACATTCGCCCCCTCGAACCCCATTTGCGGGGAATAGCGCGCGGGGAAATCCTGAACATGCACCGGGGCGGAGATCACAGCGCAGGGAATGCCCAGACGCTTGCCGATATGGCGCTCCATCTGGGTGCCGAGGATCATTTCGGGCTGCAACGCCTCGATGGCGCGTTCGACCTCGAGATAGTCATCGGTGATCAGCGCCTCGACGCCGTATTCCTTGGCCGCCTTGCGAAGGTCGCGGGCCATTTCGCGGTTGTAGCAACCCATCCCGGCCACCTCGAACCCCATCTCGTCGCGCGCGATGCGAGCGGCGGCTTTGACATGGGTGCCGTCGCCGAAGATGAAGACCCGCTTGCCGGTGAGATAGGTGCTGTCAACCGAGCGCGACCACCATGTCTGGCGCAGACGGTCAGTGTCGAGCTCTGCCGTCGAGCCGGTCAGTTTGCGGATTTCGGCAATAAAATCATGCGTCGCACCAGTGCCGATGGGGACAACCCTGGTATAGGGCTGATCAAAGGCGCGTTCACAATAGCGCGCCGCCTGCTCGCCGGTTTCCGGATAAAGCAGCACGTTGAAATGCGCCTGCCCCATCCGGGCGATATCAGAGGGCGTGGCGGTCATCGGCGCAGTGACATTGACCTCGACCCCCAGCTCGTAGAGCAGGTTGGTAATCTCCTGAATATCGTCGCGGTGCCGGAAACCCAGCGCGGTCGGGCCAAGAATGTTGCAGGTGATGCGTGTCGTGCGCGCCATCGGCTTGGCGAGGTGGCGGACAATCTGGAAGAACGTCTCATCTGCACCGAAATTTTCCTTGCGCTGGTAGCTGGGCAGCTCCAGCGGGATCACGGGTATCGGAAGGCCCATCGTCTCTGCCAGGCCGCCGGGGTCATCCTGGATCAGCTCGGCCGTGCAGGAGGCGCCGACAATGATCGCCTCCGGCTGGAAACGGTCATAGGCATCCCGGCAGGAGGTTTTGAACAACCCGGCCGTATCAGAGCCAAGGTCGCGGGCCTGAAAGGTGGTGTAGGTCACCGGCGGGCGGTGATCGCGCCGCTCGATCATGGTGAAGAGCAGATCGGCATAGGTGTCGCCCTGCGGGGCGTGCAGCACGTAATGCAGGCCTG
>CALFWN010000304.1 GCA_937928335.1 uncultured Litoreibacter sp.
CCCACAAAGACGATCATCTCGCCCGATTTGATATCCATGTCGACGCCGCGAATGGCCTCGGCCCCGTTGGGGTAGGTTTTGCGGACGGATTTAAGTTGAACACCCGACATTATTTCTCGCTTTCTACGAGGCCCTTAACGAACCAGTTTTGGAAGATCAGCACGACCAGCACCGGCGGCAGGGTCGCCAGAATGGTCAGCGCAAAGGCCTTTTGGAATTGCGGCAGCTCGCCGCCCTCATTCAGCACCTGATAGATTTGTTTGATGCCGATCACCAAGGTATAGTTTTCCTCCTTGGTGGTCATGATCAGCGGCCACAGATACTGGTTCCAGCCCACCACGAACATGATGATCAAAATGGCCGCGATCATGGTCTTGGACAGCGGCACCAGGATGTCGATAAAGAACCCCCATGACGTCGCCCCGTCCAGCCGTGCGGCCTCCAGCAGCTCATCGGGCACAGACCTGAAGAACTGGCGGAAAAAGAACGTCCCCGTGGCCGAGGCGATCAGCGGAATGATCAGCCCCGCATGGGTGTCCAGCATCCCCATATCGGCCACCACCTTATAGGACGGGATGATCCGCACCTCCAAAGGCAAGAGCAGCGTCATGAAGATGATCCAGAACAGCGGCACGGCCAGCCGGAAGCGGAAATAGACGATTGCATAGGCCGCCAGCATCGAGATCACGACCTTGCCGACCGCGAAGCCCACCCCAAGGATCAGGCTGTTTTTCAGCATTGTGGTGGCGGTGACCTTCTTCATCACACCGCCCTCGACAAACAGCACCTCGTTATAGGTCTCGAGGAAATGCCCGCCGGGCCAGATTTGCAGCCCCTCGCGCAGGATGGTCTCCGGCGCATGGGTGGAGGTGGCAAAGGCGACCCAAACCGGCAGCGTCATAAACAGCGCGCCGCAGATCAGGATCAGGTGGGTGGCTATGGAGGAGCGGTTCATCAGTAATGCACCTTCTTCTCAATGAAGCGGAACTGGATCACCGTCAGCGCCAGCACCAGCAGCATCAGCACCACCGATTGCGCGGAAGACCCGCCGATATCAGCCCCGCGAAACCCGTCCTGGAACACTTTGAAGACCAGCGTTGTCGTGGCCCCGCCCGGAGCCCCTTGCGTGGTGGTGTCGATGATCCCGAAGGTCTCGAAAAACGCGTAGGTGATGTTGATCACCATCAGGAAAAACGTGGTCGGCGCCAGCAGCGGGAAGGTGATGGTCCAGAAGCGCCGCAGCGAGCTTTTGCAATCCATCAACGCGGCTTCCTGTACCGATTTGGGGATGCCTTGCAGCCCGGACAAAAAGAAAATGAAGTTGACACTGACCTGTTTCCATACGGAAATCAGCACCACCACAAAGCCCGCATCCACCGGGTCCAGCTTGTGGTCAAAGTCAAAACCCACCGCGTTCATGAACCCGTAAAGATCCCCGATCAGGGGGTTGAACATCAGGTTGCCCATCAGGCCCGCCACGGGTGGCGCAATCGCATAGGCCCACATCAGCAATGTCTTGTAGGTGCTCGCGCCCTGGATCACCTCATTGGCTTTGACGGCCAACAGAAGCGCCAACCCCAGAGACAGAAAGGTCACAAGGACCGAAAAGATCATCGTGAACCACGCGGCCTGCAGCCATGCACCCGACAGGATGGTGTCGGAATAGTTGCGGAACCAGACAAATTGCGAGGACAGCCCAAAGGCGTCCTCAAGCAGGAAGGACTGGTAGACGGCTTGTGCGGCGGGCCAAAGGAAGAAGATCACGATGATGATGATCTGCGGCGCCACAAATAGATAGGGAATTGGGCTGTGCTCGTATTGAACGCGCTTCATGTGTTCGGACTTTCGGGGACTTGAGGGCGCGGCCAGCGGGGCAATCCCGCTGGCCGCAATGCGTTTAGTTCATCGAGGCGTCGAAGCGGTCGAGCAGCGCGTTGCTCTCTTCTTCCATCGCGTCAAATGCGGCCTCCACAGTGGAGGCACCCGAGAAGATGTTGTCATATTGCTTATACATCGCCTCGCGGATTTGTACGTAGAAGCCAAGGCGGTAACCTTTGGTCCACTCCCCGCTGCGCTGGGTCAGCTGGGTGATGCCAACTTCCGCGTCCGGTGTGCTCTCGTAATAGCCGTCAGACTTGGCCAGCTCATAGGCCGCGTTGGTGATCGGAACGTAGCCAGTTTCCTTGTGCCAGAAATACTGCATTTCCGGGCTGGTCAGGAAGGCCATGAAATCCGCAACGCCTGCGTTTTCCTCATCCGGTTTGCCCGCCATTGCAAACAAGGCAGCCCCGCCGATGAAGGTGCCGTAAGGCTCCTCGGTGATGGATTTCCAGTAAGGCAGCTCGGCTGCGCCGAACTCGAACTCGGCCGAATTCGCCAGACCGCCGAAAGACCCGGAAGAGCCCAGCCACATCGCGGTTTTCTTTTGCACGAATGCGTCCTGGTTGTCGCCCCAGCCACGGCCATAGAAGCCGTAATAGCCCGCGTCCAGCCACTCCTTGACCTTGCCCCAGTGCATTTTCATGTGGTCGTTGTTGTAGAGGATTTCGACATCGGTGGTGTCATACCCGTTATTGCCGGTGGCAAGTTGCAGGTTGTGGCGCGAGTGGAAGTTCTCCGAGAAAATCCAGGGGCTGTGGCTTTGCGCAAGCGCCTGATATCCGGCATCCTTGAATTTCGGCGCCATCGCCTCGAACTCTTCCCAAGTGGCAGGGGGCGCATCAAGGCCCACTTCCGCGAAGATATCCTTGTTCCAGTAGAGCAGCGGCGTCGAGGAGTTGAACGGCATCCCGATCATATTGCCGTCGCTGTCGGCGTAGAAGTTGCGCACGCCCTCGATATAGTCTTCCGCATTGAAATCCGCCATCAGGTCAGCCACGGGGACAGTTGCCCCTTTGGCATTGATGATGGTCGCCGCGCCCGCGTCAAAGATCTGAATGATGTTCGGCTGCTGCTGGGCCCGGAATGCCGCAATCCCCGCGGTCATCGTATCCTCGTAGCCGCCCTTATAGGTCGGCACCAGATTATACTCTTCCTGGCTGGCATTGTACTTCGCCGCAATCTCCTCGACGACCTCGCCCAAACGTCCGCCCATCGCGTGCCAGAACTGAATGTCGGTGGCGGCAGAAACCGGCGCCGCGACGGTCAGCAGCCCCGTCGTCATCAGTGTGAAGAATTTCATAGTATTGCCCCTTTCCAAGGATCACAGAGTGGTCACAAAAGTGCTTATGGAGGGGTAACGGTAACCGCCGTATGACAGCGTATAAATTTTGTTGATCCCCCACGAATTCGTGAAGCATTGAGCGGGATTGATTTTGAGTCAACTGTGAGGACATGAATTTCGGGCGCGGCAACCCGGTTTGAG
>CALFWN010000305.1 GCA_937928335.1 uncultured Litoreibacter sp.
TCGCGGATCAGCACCTCGATGCGGATATGTTCCTGCGAGGCCAGCACCGGGGCGGCGTCGCATTTGGCGCGCATAACCCGCAACGCGCTGCGCGCCAGATGGCCGGTATTCTGGTTGATCACCGCGTCGAGTATGCCCGCCTCCAGCAGGTCGCGGGAGTTATCCGTCAGCTCATGGTCGATACAGACCAGCCGCTCCGGCGGATCATGGGCGATGATGGCATCGGCCACCCCGCGCACGCTGGCACCCACCGAATAGACGGCGACCACATCCCTGTTCTCCGACAGGCAGCGATGGGTCAGGGCGCGGGCGGTTTCGGGATCGTCATAGGCCTCGATACTGGGCAGCGGAGTGAGGTTCGGGAATTGCTTTGTCATCACCGCATCAAACCCGTCGCGTCGCTCGATCATGTCGCGGGCGTGCATAGAGGTGACCACCACCGCCACCTTGCCGCGCCGCGCCCCCACGAAACGGCCCAGAAGCGTGCCTGCGGTGCGCCCGGCGGAGATATTGTCGAAGCCCACGAAATGGTCCCGCTCCGAATTGGGCTGATCGGCGACGAGGGAGACCACGGCGACGCCGCTTTTCTTGAGCCGGGCGATGGTGTCGCGCACGATGGGGGTTTCATGCGCCATAATGGCCAGCCCGTCGATCTGGGCAGGGTCGAGCGCGATGAGTTCCTGCGCCAGCGCGGTCTGGTTGCGGCTGGAGATCAGAATGGTGCGGGCAGAGATGCGGTCATAGAGCGCGTTTTCCACGGCCTCCGCGATGGAGCGGCGCAGGCCGGTAAGGAACTGGCCCTGCCCATCGGGCAGCACGAAAACGAAGCGATAGGTGCGTTGCCGGGCCAGATTGGCCGCCGACAGGTCGCGCACATAGCCCAGCTTCTTGATCGCGCCATTGACGCGCTTGACCGTGGCCTCGCGCACCCCGTCACGCTTGTTGAGCACCCGGTCCACCGTGGCCAGGCTGACGCGGGCCTCGCGGGCGACGTCATGGGCCGTGGGCTTTGGCCGGGAGGTGCGGTTGGCGCTCATATTGGTCCTGCTTTCAACCCGCCAGCTGTTCAAACAGGCGGGCAACGGCCTCTGCGCCGGGGTCGTTATGGCCTACGAGATTTTCTTCCGGGACGTAAGCGGCGCGGCCGGCGTTGGCGCGGGTCATTTTGGCGGTGGCATCGGCACCGGCGCGCGCGGCGGCGGCGGCTTTGGCCAGACCGTCGGGCAGGGCCTTGAGCGCGGGTTCCAGCGCGTCGATCATGGTGCGGTCGCCGATCTGGGCGCCGCCGACCTGGCTGATGCGGTTGAGCCCGGCCAGCAGCGCTTTGTGCACCGGCAGCCCGCCCGCGCAGGCATCGCCCGAGGCCTCGAAGAAGATCGCGAGGATCACGCCGGACGAGCCGCCCATTGTCTGGCTCAGCTCGATGCCGATGGCGCGAAAGAGCTGGGTGGCATCGGCCAGAGGCAGATCGTCAAGCCGCGCGGTCAGCGCGCGGGCGGCGGTGGCCAGCGTCGAGCCGGTATCGCCATCGCCGGATTTCGCATCAAGCGTGTTGAGGTCCTGCTCTGCCGCGATCAGCAGCGCACAACATTCCGACATCACCGCGCGGGTCTGCGCATTCACCGACGGGTTGGGCCTGATCGGGGTCAGCCCGTCCGGCAGCGGCCGGGTACTGGCGGGACCAATTGCCTGCATACCGGGCCAGGCGGCGGGACCGACATCGGCATCGAGCAGCGCCTTGTTCTCTTCGGTGACGGGCAGCACGGAGACGGAAAACCCGTGCATATCCAGCGAGGTCATCAGCGGCGCGGGGCCCACGATATGGGTGATGTTGCCGGCCCGCGGAGAGGTGGCGAGCGCATGGGCGAGGATGCTCATCTCCAGAGGTGTGGTGGCCCCGAGATTGTTCAGAATGGCGACATGCGACCCGGAGCTGATATGGCCCTCAAGTTTTTCAAGCACCTGATCCATTGCGGTGGCCGCGTCTTTGAAGCTGACCTGCTCGACCCCGGCCTCGCCGTGGATGCCCAGACCAAGCTCAGCCTTGCCTGCGGGGATGCGATCCTCTTTCTGCGAGCCGGGCACGGTGCAGGTGTCAAGCGAGGTGCCGATGGAGGCCATATTGTCGATGGCCATCTGCGCCGCCCGGGCCACGTGATCGAGATCCGCGCCGCCCTCGGCCAGCGCGCCTGCGATCTTGTGCACAAATAACGTGCCCGCCACGCCGCGGGCCTGTGGCAGATCCGGCAGCGCGATATCATCATCGACCACCACCATCGAGACCTTCAGCCCGAACGCCCGCGCGCGCTCCGCGGCAAGGCCGAAATTCAGCCGATCCCCGGTGTAGTTCTTCACGATCAGCAAGCAGCCCGCCTTGCCCGTCACCGCCAGAATACCCGCCAGCACCGCATCGACGGAAGGCGAGGCGAACACCTCCCCGCAGACCGCCGCTGTCAGCAGCCCCGCACCCACAAAGCCCGCATGGGCCGGCTCATGGCCCGACCCGCCGCCCGAGATAAGGGCCACGCGGGATTTGTCCCAGTCGGCGCGGCAGACAACCTTGATATGGGGGTAGCCATCGAGCCGGGTCAACGCCCCTCCGCTTGTCTCCAGCAGACCCCTAGGTCACCAACTGCCGAAACGGGATCGACGTTGCCAGCACTCTGAATGAAAAGCACGTCCCGCTCGTGGCTCAGTTGATCCATCTTAAAAGGCATTCTTAAAACACGCCGCATGGGCTATGATGGCAAGGGTCAAGT
>CALFWN010000306.1 GCA_937928335.1 uncultured Litoreibacter sp.
GAGGCAGGCTTTGCCGCCGCGGTCGCGCGGGAGGTGGCGGGGGACGCGATGGTCACAGAGGATGCGGAGCCCGAAATGGGGGCGGAGGATTTCTCCTACATGTTGCAGGCGCGGCCGGGAGCATATCTGTTTATCGGGCAAGGCGACAGCGCCGGGCTGCATCACCCGGAATATGATTTCAACGACGCGGTCGCCCCGATCGGGGCCAGCTTCTTTGCGCGGCTTGTAGAGCTGGCGAAGCCTGTGCGGTGAGGGTTGGGTGAGGTTGTGCCCGAGACGTTTTATCTAGGGGGCTCTGCCCGAAAGATTCTGTTTAGGGGGCTCCGCCCGAGACGTTTTATTTAGGGGGCTCCGCCCCCGGAGCTGACGCTCCTCCCCCGAGGTATTTTTGAAGCAATGATAGGGGGGTGTTGCGCGGGGAGAGGCTGTCACGCCGGGCAGGGGCGGAGCCAGTTCTGGGCGAAGGTGATTTGGGTGCTGCCGGCCAGACGGGCGGTGCGTTCAAGGGCGCTGTTCAACCTCGCGCGGCGGTCCTTGCCCATTTTGATGGATGGCTCGGGCCAGAAGGCACGCACTGCCATCACGCCGCTGGCACTGTCGCATTTCATGTCAATGCGCCCCATCAGGCGGTCGCCCTCCAGCACCGGGAAAACATAATAGCCATATTGGCGCTTGGCCTCGGGCACGAAAACCTCGATCCGGTAGTGAAAGCCGAAAAGCCGCTCCGCCCGGATGCGGTCGCGCAATGCGGGGTCAAAAGGCGACAGGATGCGGGCCATGCCGGGGGGCGGCGCGGTGCTGCGGCGCGCCTCGATATCCGTGAAGGCGAGGCTTTTGCGCCAGCGGCCATCCGCGCCTTCCACCTCGATCTCTTGCAGCTGGCCTGTTGCAAGCCCCTTTGCGCACCACTCCTTTGCCTCGGGCTTCGTGACCAGCTCCCAGAATTTGGCGATCTCGCCCGAGGTGGCGAAGCCCAGCCGGTCCAGTGCGGCGTGGCAGGCCCAGTCGATGGTCTCCTCCAGCGTGGTTCGGCGGGCAAGAATATCAGGCGGGATCACCCGATCGGTCAGGTCGTAATATTTGCGAAACCCCTGCCGGTGGCACACCGACAAAGCGCCCGAGCGCCACAGATATTCCAGCGCGGTCTTGGACGGGTGCCAGTCCCACCAGCCGCCCGAGCCGCGCGCCTCATCCGCGCCCACATCAGCCGAGCAGCAGGGGCCGTGGCGCGCGATCTGCTCCAGCACCGTGTCGAATTTCTGCTCGAACCCGTCGCGCCGCCAATTCCTGAAATTGCCCTTCAGCTTGGCGGCGCTGCGGGCCATCTTGTGGCGCCAGTGCGGGAAAAACGCCATCGCGATCATCGAGGCGTCATGCGTCCAGTGCTCAAAGCCCTGCCGCGCCCCAAAGGCCACGCGGTCCAGCGCGCCCTGACGGTAGCTTTGACGCCGCGCGTGAAGGATCATGTGATGGGCGCGGGCCACGGTGTTGATGCTGTCCAGCTGCACAAAGCCCAGCTCATGCACCAGCCCGGCCAGATCCGCGCCGGTGCCGGACCCGCTGGGGCGGCGGCCCAGCGCGTGATGGTCAAGAAAGATGGCGCGGGCCTGGGCATTGCTCAGGCGCAGGTGATTGCTCATCGCGTGATAATGCGGCAGCTGGGTCTTTCACGCCACCCGGAACCTGCTAAAACTGGCGCAACAAAATCAAAAAGGTCGGAAAGATCATGGATCAGGTGGTGGCATGGGTGAGCGGCGGGGCCTCGGGGCTGGGGGCCGCGACGGCGCGTGCGATTGTGGGGGCGGGCGGCAAGGTCGTCATGCTGGACCGGGATACGGAAAAGGGCGCGGCCCTGGCCTCCGAGCTGGGCGATGCGGCGCGGTTTGTCGAGGCCGATGTGACCGATGAAGGCGCGTTGCAAGCGGCGCGCGACCGGGCGCTTGGCGCATTTGGCACGGTCACGGCGGCGATCAGCTGCGCGGGCATTGCGCTGGCTGCCAAGACGGTGGGGCGCGACGGGGCGCACCCGCTGGATATGTTCAAGCGCTCCATCGACATCAATCTGGTGGGCAGCTTCAACCTTGCCCGGCTTGCGGCCGAGGCCATGCAGCAGAACTCACCCGATGCGGACGGGCAGCGGGGGGTGATCATCCATACGGCTTCGGTTGCGGCCTATGAGGGGCAGAAAGGGCAGCCGGCTTATGCCGCCTCAAAGGGCGGGGTTGTGGGCATGGTGCTGCCGATGGCGCGCGATCTGGCCGATCAGGGCATCCGGGTCATGGCCATCGCGCCGGGGCTGTTTCTGACCCCCATGCTCGAAGGCCTGCCCGAACCCGCGCAGGAGGCGCTGGCCCGGCAGCCGCTGTTTCCCAAACGCCTTGGCCGCCCGGAAGAATTCGGCGCGATGGTCAACACGATCATCGCCAGCCCCTATCTCAACGGCTCGACCATCCGGCTGGATGGCGGGATCAGATTGCCATGAAGGCCGTTATCGCAGGCGCCGGGATCGGCGGGCTGGCCGCAGGTCTCGCACTCAGC
>CALFWN010000307.1 GCA_937928335.1 uncultured Litoreibacter sp.
GCCATCAGCGAATGGCAGGTGCAGGACGGCACTCTCGCCATCTCAATCCAGCAGCTAAGCACCGATGTCGAGGGCAGCTTCGCCGATTGGACCGCCGCGATCAGCTTTGATGAGACCCCCGACGCAGAGGGCAAACACGGCGATGTCCGGGTCACGGTCTCTATCCCGTCCCTCACGCTGGGCTCCGTCACCAGCCAGGCTATGGGCACGGATTTCCTGAACGCAGAGGCCTACCCCACCGCCACCTATATCGCCGATATCTTCGCAAATGACGCGTCCGACAGCGGCGCAGACGGGGACGCTTATATCGCCAAAGGCACGCTGACCCTGCGCGATCAAACCGCCCCGGTCGAGCTGCCCTTCACATTGGCCATCGACGGCAACACCGCCCGGATGACAGGCCGCACAGAGCTCAACCGCATGGCATTCAATATCGGCGCAGGCACCCAGCCCACCGAGGGCTCGCTGGCTTTCCCTGTGGCCCTCAATGTCACGTTGACGGCCACCAGACCCTAGCCCAGCGCGCGCATCCAGCCCAACCCATCCGCCGTTTTGCCGGACAAAGGTTTATATTCCGCCCCCAATGGCGCGCCGTAGCCCAGCTCCTTGAGATAGGCGAAGATATGGGCGTAGTTCACCTCCCCCAGATCCGGCTCCGCCCGCTCCGGCACAGAGGCAAACTGGATATGCCCGATAATATCACGGTAATGCGTCAGCCGCCGGGTCAGATCGCCCTCAAGAATCTGCAAATGGTAGCAGTCAAACATCAGCTTGAGATTGGGCCGGTCCACCTCCGCAATGATGTCTGCGGCCTGCGTAGATCCGTTCAGGAAATACCCCGGCGCGTCATGATGGTTCAGCGGCTCGATCAGGATCACCCGCTCCGGGGCGGCGTCACAGGCGTAGCGCAGGTTCTCGACAAAACACGCCTGCGCCTCGGGCCCGTCGGCAAAGCCTGCCATGACATGGATCGCGCCTGCCTCGGTCTCGCCCGCATACGCCACCGCCTGATCAATAGAGGCCCGTGCCTCCGCCACCCGGCCCGGCAGGGCGCAAAGCCCGTTTTCACCCTCGCCCCCGCGCACAGTGTTGATCCCCAGCAAAGGCAGACCAGTCTCGCTCAGGGCCGCGCGGATCTCGCCCGCGTCGGTCTCGTAAGGCCAGTGCATCTCGACGGCAGAAAACCCCGCTGCCTTGGCCGCGCGGATGGCGTCAGGCAAGGACAATTCCGTCCACAAAAATCCAAGATTTGCCGAAAATTCAGTCATACGCTCTACTCATCCCATTCCACCCCAAATTTGCGCACAAGCCCTTGGATTTGCGCCTCATTCAACAGGTTCGGCCCCATGCCACGCGTCATCAGCGCCAGCTTGGCCGTCTCCTCCAGCTCTTCCATCGCGTAGCACGCAGCCTCTATATCCTTGCCCGCTACAACAGGCCCGTGATGGGCCAGAACCACCGCCGAGCGCTTGCCCGCCAGCCCCTTGATCGCCTTCCCCATCGCCGGGTCACCCGGCATGAAATAGGGCAGCAACGCCACCTTGCCGAGCTTCATCACACCATAGGCCGTAATCGGCGGCAGCATGTTGTCCGGGTCCGTGTCCGGTAGCACTGACAGGGCCACGGAATGGCATGAATGCAAATGCACCACCGCGCCCGTCGCGCTGCGCGTGTCGTAAAAGGCGGAATGCAGCGCCACCTCCTTGGTGGGGGCGTCCCCCGCCACATGCGCGCCGCCCTCCAGCACCGCCAGCCGCGCAGGATCCAGCCGCCCGAAACAGCTGCCGGTGGGTGTCACCAGCAAACGGCCATCCTCCAGCCGCGCCGAGATATTGCCCGACGAGCCACCCGTCAGCCCGCGGTCAAACATCGATTTGGCCAACAGACAGATATCCTCGCGCAGCCTGGTCTCGGCGCTCATGACAACATCTCCAACGCATCGGCAAAGAATGTCTCCGCGCCGAAATTGCCCGATTTCAGCGTCAGCGCGATGTCATGCCCGCCCGAGCGCGTATAGGTCCACGGCACCCCCGGCGCGATCTCGCGGCCAATCGACAGCTTGCCCACGCCCAGCGATTTGGTCACCGCGCCCGAGGTCTCGCCGCCCGCCACCACGAACCGCCTTACCCCGGCATCCCGCGCCACCTGCGCCAGCTCAGCCAAAGCGTCCTCCACCAGCTTGCCCGCGCGCGCCACGCCCAGCCGGTCTTGTGCCGCAGCCACAGAGCTTGGATCCGCCGTCGCGTAGATGATCTTGGGTGCCCCCACGGGCTTGCCGCGCAGCCAGTCCATCGCGGGGCCTGCGCCCGCTTCCGCCAGCTCCAGCGGGTCCAGACGGTATCCGTCCGCCTGCTTCAGATACGCCGCCACCTGCGCTCGCGTCATGGCAGAGCAGCTGCCCGACAACACCAAGGCGCCGCCCTCGGGCGCCTTGATATGCGCATCCTCGGCAGCCTGCGCCCCAAGCAACCCCATCTCGCGGTAGATCGCGGGCAAGGGCATGGCCACGGCGCTGCCGCCCGTCATCAGCACCATGTCGGCACATGCTTGGGCAATAATCGTCAGATCCGCGTCGGACACCGCGTCAACCACCACATGCGCCACGCCCTCCGCCGCCAGCGCTGTCAGCCGGGCCTGCAACGCCGCCACACCCCGGTCCACCACCAGCCGGTTCGCCAGCCCGACAGGCCGCGTCACCTGCGACCCCAGCAGCCGCATCAGGTTGCTGTCGCGCATCGGGGTCAGCGGGTGGTCCTTCATCGGGCTCTCCGCCAAAGGCTGCTCGCCGACAAACAGGTTGCCCATGAAAATCGAGCGCCCGTTTTCGGGGAAGGCCGGGCAGTAAATGGTCTGCGACGCGCCCAGATCGGCCATCAATGCTTCTGCCACAGGGCCAATATTGCCCTGCGCCGTGCTGTCAAATGTCGAGCAGTATTTCCAGAAAAACCGCGCCGCGCCGGTCTGTTTCAGCCATGCCAATGCCGCGCGGGTCTCGGCCACGGCCTTTGCCACCGGCTCTGTTCGGCATTTCAGCGCAATCACCTCGAAATCCGCCGTCTCCGATGGCGCGCCCTCAGGGATGCCGATCCGAAGATTGACCCGTGCCCCCGAGCGTGCCAGCAGCCCCGCCAAATCCGTGGCCCCGGTGAAATCATCGGCGATGCAACCCATCACGGTCATAGCGGCCCTGCCCTTTAACAATGTATACGTTACCGCGAATGAGCCTGCGATTGGCCCGAAGGTCAATCACCTATCGCACCTGAGGTCACAAAGAAAAACCCGCCGCAGCGGCGCTGGGCGGGCTCATTTGCAGGTCTGCGGTGGTGCACTACTCGGCTTTTTGCGCCTCGATGGAGATCATCACCTTCACCTCGTCGCTGACAGCCGGGGCAAATGCGCCAAACCTGAAATCAGAGCGCAGCACCGTCGCGGTCGCATCAAACCCAAGCCACGGCTTGCCCGCCAGCGGGTTGTCGCCCGCCTGGTTCAGCTTGGCCGCCAGAACGACAGGCTTGGTGGTGCCCTGAATGGTCAGATCGCCCGTGATGTTGGCGGTGTTCTCGCCGGTCACCTCGATGCCGGTCGAGGCAAATGTCACCATGTCACCCTCGGCGGCATTGAAGAAATCCGGCCCGAAGAAATGGCTTTCGCGGGCCTCCCAGCCGGTGAACATGGATATCACCGGGATAGAGACCGAAACAGAAGACGCCTCGGGCGCTGCCTCGTCAAAGACAATCTCGCCCTCGAACCCCGAGAACATGCCATAGGTGGTGGAAAAGCCAAGATGGTCATAGGTGAACACGATCTGGCTGTGGCTGGGATCAAGCGTATATGTGTCAGCCGCGAATGCAGCACCCGAAGAGACTGCCGAAGACAGTGCCAATATGGCCGCGAGGATGGTGGATTTCATGAGCTTGGACCCTTTCGAGGTTTCACTGATATATGGCCTTATTCAACCGCTCCCGCGCGGCTGGCAATGCGCAGCCGGTCAACAGATTGTGTGCATCTGCGCATTTGGCATGGGCAGCCCCGTATTTAAGGGTTGATCGTGGGTCCGGGGCCTGTAAAAGGGCGCATCCTCCGCGATACTTTTTCAATTGCGGTGCCCCTCGTGACCGGGGCGCGGAGGCTCACGCCCGGTCTTTGAAGCACGCACGTAAAACTGGAGAACGCACATGCCTTTGTATGAGCACGTGTTTATCTCGCGCCAGGACCTCTCGAATGCGCAAGCCGAGGGTCTGATCGAACATTTCGGCGCCGTCCTCGCGGATAATGGCGGCAAGATGGTCGAGCACGAGTATTGGGGCCTGAAAACGATGGCCTATAAGATCAACAAGAACCGCAAGGGCCACTACGCCTATATCCGTTCCGACGCACCGGCGACCGCCGTGCAGGAAATGGAACGCCTGATGCGCCTGCATGATGATGTCATGCGTGTTCTGACCATCAAGGTCGATGAGCACGAGGAAGGCCCCTCGGTCCAGATGCAGAAGCGCGACGAGCGCGAACGCCGTCCCCGCACATAATTCAATTCGACTTTAAGAACAGGAGCTAAATCATGGCATCAAAACCATTTTTCCGCCGTCGTAAGTCGGACCCTTTTGAGGGCGATAACGCCCCCAAGATCGACTATAAAGACACACGCACCCTGCAACGCTACATCTCTGAGCGTGGCAAGATCGTGCCATCGCGCATTACAGCCGTAGGCGCCAAAAACCAACGCGCGCTGGCCCGCGCCATCAAACGCGCGCGTTTCTTGGCCCTGCTGCCATACGCCGTCAAATAAGGAGAGCGACATGCAAGTTATCCTTATGGAACGCGTCGCCAAACTCGGCCAGATGGGCGATGTGGTAGATGTCAAACCGGGCTTCGCCCGCAACTTCCTGCTGCCTCAGGGCAAGGCCATGAACGCGACCGACGCGAACAAGGCCCAGTTCGAGGCACAGAAAGCGCAGCTTGAAGCCCGCAATCTGGAAACCAAGAAAGAGGCCGAAGCACTGGCCGACAAACTTGGTGGTCAGCAGTTCATCGTGATTCGTCAGGCCTCTGACGCCGGTGCGCTTTACGGCTCCGTCACCACCCGTGACGCGGCCGAGGCGGCAACAGCCGAAGGTTTCACCGTGGATCGCGGTCAGGTCGCCCTTGAGCGTCCGATCAAATATCTTGGTCTGCATGACGTGCTCGTCACACTGCACCCTGAGGTTGATGTGACCTTCACCCTGAACGTCGCCCGCTCCACTGAGGAAGCCGAGCTGCAAGCCTCCGGCAAGTCCATTCAGGACCTGGCCGCCGAGGAAGAAGCAGAAGCGGAATTCGAGATCGCCGAGCTGTTCGACGATATCGGCTCCGCCGCCTCCGAGGATGAAGAGCTGGCCGAGGCCGTCGCCGAAGACGCCCCTGCCGAGGATGCAGCCTCCGAAGACGAAGACTGATCCAGCAGACACAGCAACAAGAAGAGGCCGCCTTTCAATGAAGGGCGGCCTTTTTCTATTCTAACCCAAGAAAACCTCTAAGCCCGGTTCAACTCCTGGCGCACGCGGCCCAGCAACGGCTCCAGCTCGCTCACATCGCCGCAGATCAGCGCCAGCTTGCGCCCGCGCTGGCATGTCAGCTCAATCCGGCCCATATCCCAGCTCAACGCCGCCGCAGGCGCGTCCAGCGGTGACAGCCGGTCGACCATGTCGATATCAATCACCTCTTCAAAGCGGATCGTTTTGCACCGCGCCATATGCCCGTAGATCGTCCGTCTCAGCAGGTGAAACGCCCGCCCCCGCTGGTCCACTTCCAGCGCGCCGGGGCGGCGCAGCAGTGCCGTCACCCCAAGGGCCGTCAGAGCCAGACCGCCCCCCATGCCGGCCAATGCCGCCATTTGACCTGC
>CALFWN010000308.1 GCA_937928335.1 uncultured Litoreibacter sp.
GCGAAAGGCTTTGCCGATGCGGGCCATCAAGCCAAGGTTGGGCGACAACTGTTCTTCGAGCGATTTCTTGATGGAGCGGGCCAGAACCGGGGCCGCGCCTTCCGTGCCGATGGCCACGGTCACCGGGTCACGGTCAACAATGGCGGGGGTGATAAACTGGCTGTCTTCGAGATTGTCGACGATATTGACAAGCGCGCCGTCCTGATGGGCCAGCGCCGCCACACGGGCGTCCTCGGCATCATCCTCGTTGGCGGCGTAAAACAGCGAGGCGCAAAGCGCGTCGCCGGGCTCCATCGCGCGGGGGATCAGGGTCAGCTTGCCGCTTTGAGACCATGCTTGGATCTCGGGTGCGGCTTTGGCCGCAACCACGGAAATCCTGGCTTCCGTCTTCAAAAGCAGGCGCAGCTTGGCCAAAGCCGCCTCGCCGCCGCCCGACAGGACGACGCGACGCCCTTCCAGGGCCATGAAAATCGGAAAATGCTTCATTTCAGACAATCCATCCGTTGCTTGGGTCTATAAGTAGAAAAAATTCCTAATAATTCCTACCCAATCCGCCAGATAAGGAATATTGTTCTAAATATACGGAATTTACGAACATTTGTTTCTGAATGAAAGGAAAGCCGGAATGGCAGACCAACTCGACGCGATGGACAGGAATATCCTCGCGGAATTGCAACGCGACGCCTCACAGAGTCTTGATGAAATTGCCAAAAATACAGGCAGTTCGAAAACGCCTGTGTGGAACAGAATCAAGAAAATGCGCGCCCGTGGGGTGATCAAACATGACACCGTTGTCCTGGACCCCGAAAAACTGGGGCTGGAGGCTTGTTTCTTCGTTCTGGTGCGCACGTCCGAGCATGAGGCGGAATGGCAGCAGAAGTTTCTTGCTGCGCTGATGGAGCGCCCGGAGGTGATGGAAGCACACCGGCTGGCGGGCGATATCGACTATATCCTGAAGGTACGCGTCGCCAATGCGCGGGCCTATGACATCTTCTATCAGGCGCTGATTTCCGAGGTCAGGATTTTCAACGTCACGGCGCTTTTGTCGATGGAGGAGATCAAATCGACTACGGCCCTGCCGCTTTAGACGGCGCAGCCATAGCTGACCCCGGAGGCCATCTCGTCGCGGAAGATACGCTCCAGCGTGGTGGCGTCGATGCGGCCAAAGACTGCGGTGCGCCCGATCAGAAGAAACGGCGTGCCGATCACCCCGAAGCGGTTCGCCACCCCTTTGGACAGGCTCAGCTGAGCCCCCACTTCCGGCGCGCTCATATCTGAAAGCAGCTGTTGCGCGTCAAGGCCGAACTCTGCGGCGAGCGCCTCGATATAGCTTTGGTTGATCCGCACCACACCCGTATTGAGCCGTGCGTGCATCAGATCATAAGCGGCTTGTTTGCGGGCCGCGAGTGCCGCATGGGCTCCGAGCACGGAACTGACGCCCAAAAGCGGCAGCTCGTGATAGATCAGCTGGACCGTGTCTGGGTTGGCCTGCGCGAACTCCCTGAGATCGCGGCCAAGAACGCGGCAATAGGGGCAGTTATAGTCGGTGAAATAGCTCACAGGCACCTTGCCGGGCAGCGCGTCCGCAAAGAGCGCCCGGCAAAGCCCTGCATCATCAAGCTCATCCGCCGGTTGCGGGGCGGTGCCATCGTCAATGCCAATGAGCGGGTTGGCCAGCCCGGTGGTCAGCTCCGCGGCCCCCATACGTTTGCGAAAACCCTCGGGCATACCCTCGGAGCTGAACTCCGGCAAAGGGGCCAGCCGCGACCACAGCGCGGGGCCGCCCTTGGTCAAGGCGACATAGCCCAGCGCCACCGCGCCAAGCGTGAGAAAGGCCCGTCTGGTCGTCATCTATTTTGACAGCGCGCCCAGCACCCGCACCCAGGACCGAATGCCTTTGTGAAAGCTCGACAGGTCGTATTTCTCGTTCGGCGAATGGATTTGGTCATCATCCTTGCCGAAACCTATGAGCATCGCGTCCATGCCGAGGATCTCCCTGAAATGGCCTGCAATCGGGATCGAGCCGCCGCAGCCCACGAAAGCCGCCTCATTGGGCCATTCATCCGAAAGTGCTGCGCGGGCCTGCTCGAAGGCTGGATGGTCTGTCGACATCTCGGATGCGGCAGAGGCGCCGTGATCCTTGAACGACACGGTGCAATCCTTTGGCAGCTGCTCTTGCACAAAGGCCCGGAACGCCGCGCGCAGCTTCAATGGGTCCTGGCCCGGCACCAGCCGGAAGCTGATTTTGGCCGAGGCCTGCGAGGGCAGCACGGTTTTGAACCCGTCGCCCTGATAGCCGCCCGAGATGCCGTTGACCTCGCAGGTGGGGCGCGACCAGATCATCTCGAGACCTGTGCGGCCTTCTTCACCCGCAGGCACGCCGAGGCCGACCTCGCCCAGAAACTGCGCATTCTCAAAACCCAGCGCGCCCCATTGCTTGGCAATATCGGCGGGCAGCTCTTCGACGTCATCATAAAAGCCCGGCACCATGATGCGGCCCGTTTTGTCATGCAGCGCGGCGATGATCTTGGCCAGCACCCGGATCGGGTTGCGGGCGATGCCGCCATACATGCCCGAATGCAGGTCCTTATCGGGGCCAGTGATTGTAAGCTCCTCCCCCAACAGCCCGCGCAGACGGGTCACGATGGCGGGCGTGCTGTCGCCAAACAGCCCGGTGTCGCAGATCAGCGCGACGTCAGCTGTCAGCTCATCCATGTTGTCTTTCATAAACGGCACCAGTGAGGGCGAGCCGCTTTCCTCTTCCCCCTCAAAGAAGATGGAAACCTTGGCAGGCAGGCTGCCATGCACCGCTTTCCACGCGCGGCAGGCCTCCACAAAGGTCATCAGCTGGCCCTTGTCATCCGAGGAGCCACGGCCCCGGATCACGCGTCCTTTGGCGGTTTCTTCCAGAGTGGGCTCGAAGGGTGGGTTGGTCCAAAGCGACAGCGGATCAACGGGTTGCACGTCGTAATGGCCATAAAACATCACATGCGGGCTGGCGGTCTCGGACCCATGTGCCACCACCATCGGGTGGCCGGGTGTCGCTCGTTTGGACGCCTCGAACCCGATGGAGTTCAGATCGTCCACCAGCCAATCGGCGGCGCGGTCGCAGTCGTCTTTATAGGCCGGGTCGGTTGAAATGGACGGTATGCGCAGCAAATCAAGCAGGCGTTCAACCGCCCGGTCCAAATCCGCATCCACGCGGTCCAATACCTGTTCGACGGTCATAGCCGCGCCCCCACTTTTTCAGTTCCACCGCGCCCGAACATAGAGGCACGGGCAAGGCTGTAAAGCCAAACCGACAGGCCGGGAAACAATGCCGAGGTCGCGCTTGTGACTATTGCGGCAAACCGCAATAATGCCGCCTATTCGGAGCGTTAGGCAGGGATGAGCGATGAAATTTGATGT
>CALFWN010000309.1 GCA_937928335.1 uncultured Litoreibacter sp.
CCGCCGCGTTTTCGGTGTCGGCGAACAAGACGCGCAAGAGGTCGTGGTCTAGCGCTTTGAAAGCACGTTCACGCAACGCAAAAGCCGCTCTGCATAGAAGCGCTGCCTTGGATCATCCGGTGCCGCGCGCGACATGATCCACCCGGCAGACGCCATAGCCCGCAGCGCCATGAAAAGCGGCATATAGGCATGCCCCGCGCCATACCCGTCACATAATGCTGCGCTGAGCGCATCCAGCTGCGGGTGCTCGGCATGTTGGATCAGGGCCGTGCCGAGATCGAAGAAATGATAGCCAAACCCGCTATCGTCAAAGTCGATGATATGCAGCCCGTCCGCGTTGCACAGCACGTTTTCCTGCAACAAATCGGCATGGATAAGGCCTTGAGTTAAGTCATTGTTTTCTAACAATTGCTGCGCAGCATTTTTGCGGCCATTTTGCACAATGCTGCGCTCTTTTCTGCTGAGCGATGAGTTCTCCCAGAAGCGACCCCAATGCGGGGTATCGCCCAGCAACCCGTCCTGATCCCAGTTCGGGCGCACCAGTGCCGTGGTCTCCAGCGTCTCGGTCAGATCATGCAGGCGTCGGATCAATTGACCAAAGGCCCGCAGCAGCGCCACATGCTCGGCGAGTGTTCCCTCAAAGGCCATGCCGCTCGCGCCAATCGGTGCTGCATTGATCCAGCTCACGACCGAGGCGCATTGCCCGGAGGCCAAGGACTGAACCAGCGTGCCGTCCAGAGCAGGCACAGGGCGCGGGCAGGGAAAACCTTTCTCGGCCAGCGCCTGCGTCCAGATCAGCTCGGAACGGATCGCCTCCTGCGACTGATAGCCCGCGCGATGCAGGCGCAGGGCGACATGCGCGCCGCTTTTCAACCGTGCCTCATAGACCGCATTCTCGCGCTCGTTGATCAGGCGCGGCGGGGCCTGAACCCCACCCCAGGCAAGAGCGGCCTCATCCACAGGGGTCATAGCGGCGTATCCGCCAGAACCTGTTCAAGCAGATCCATTGCCAGATCCGCATGTTCCGTCTTGAACGGCATGGGCGGGCGCATCTTCAACGTGTTCATGTTGCGCCCGATCCGGTTCATCAAGACGCCGCCTTTGCGCATCCCCTCGACCACCTGCGCCGCAAACTCCGTCGCGGGGCGGCCATCGTGCATGACAAATTCGATCCCGAAAAACAGCCCCCTGCCTCGGGCCTCGGCCTTCAGGGGATGCTTGATCTTCCGCATCCGCTCCAGCGCGTAATGCCCTGTTGTCAAGGCGTTGGCTTGCAGGTTGTCCTGTTCGATCACATCCAGCGTAGCCAAGGCGGCGGCGCAGCTGACCGGGTTGCCGCCAAATGTGTTGAAATACCCGAACGCATTGCGAAACGCGGCCATGATGTCAGGCCGGGTCAGCGTGGCCGCGACCGGGTGCCCATTGGCCATCGGCTTGCCAACCGTGACCACATCAGGCGCAAAGCCCTGCCAGTCATGGCCCCAGAAATGTGAGCCAAGACGCCCGAAACCGGGCTGCACCTCGTCACAGAGGACCAGCCCGCCCGCAGCGCGGATGGCGGCAATGGTCGGGTCCAGAAATCCGGGCTCAAGCGCGGGGAAGCCTTCATTTGCAAAGCTGGGGCACAGCATCATCCCGGCAAAGCCGTGACCCGCTGCCTCCAGTTCCGCAATCGCAGCAGCGACATGATCCGCAAAAGCCTGCGCCTGACCGGCCAGATCGCCCCCCACCGGGCGCACGCTGTCAGGGGCCGGAACCAGCTTGATGTTGCCCGCATAGCCGCCAATCGGAGGTCTGCGGGTCGACAGCTGAGACACCGTCGCCGTGTTGCCGTGATAGGTGTTGTCTGTGGCAATGAACCCGGTCTTGCCGGTGACCGCCTGCGCCATCCGCAGCGCGATATCATTGGCCTCTGACCCGGTGCAGACCATGATCATCTGGCTGATATCGTGGCCCAGCGTCTTGGTTAACCTCTCGGCGTAATCAAGGATGCCGTCATGCAGATATCTGGTATGGGTGTTCAGCGTTGCGGCCTGTTTCGCGATGGCCTCGACCACATGCGGATGGCAATGCCCGACATGCGGCACGTTATTGTAGCAATCAAGATATTTGCGCCCGTCTGCATCCCATAACCAGACGCCTTCGCCTTTCACGATATGCACGGGTTCGTCATAAAATGTGGGCATATTCGGCCCCAGAAGCCGGGCCCGTCGCGCCATCAGGTCAGTTGTCATAATCCACCCTGCCGCGCAGGTTTTTCACCTCGCCGCGTTGTTTCTTTGACGCCAGCCGCCGCTTCTTTGACCCAAGCGTGGGCCGCGTCGGTATCCGCCGCTTTGGCTTGGTTAACGCAGCCCGGATCAGATCGGCCAACCGGGTCTCGGCGATCTCGCGGTTGCGGGCCTGACTGCGGGTGTCCTGCACCTGAATGATCAGCGCCCCGTCATTGGTCCATCTGCGCCCGGCAAGCCGTTTCAGCCGCGCCTTTACCGGCTCGGGCAGGTTCGGAGACCGCGCGGCCTCGAACCGCAGCTCAACGGCGGTGGCGACCTTGTTCACATTCTGCCCGCCGGGGCCGGAGGCGCGCACGAAATGTTCCGTCAGCTCCCAGTCCTCGATGGTTATGGTCTCGTTCACCTTGATCATGGCGTGCAGCCTAGGCCCATTCGGGGCCACGAAAAAGAGCTATCCAATGGCAAGAATATGCCCGGCGTTAGGGATTTCCTCACGACTCAGCGCCAGAACTGCCCCCAATATGTAGGAGATGTCTTGGATGGTAAGGCTGTTTATGATGGTCGGTCTCGCTTTGGCGATGTCCGTTACGATCGTAACGTGGCTGTTCTTGTCGCAGGAAGAGCACCGAAAGACGGCTGAATTGCTGGCTTTGGAGGCCACGAATGCGCGAGATCTGATCGCCCATGATCTTCAGCTGCGGCTGGACGCGATAGAACGTCTGGGCCACCGCATGTCCGCCGCGCAATATATCAATGCAGAGCAGTTCAGCATGGATGCCGAAGCCTTGCTGCGCGACATGCCCGGCTTCTACGCCATCGCCTGGGTCGGCACCGACAACCGTATCGCTTTGGCCGAGCCGGACCGTACCAAGCGGCTGATTGGCCAGAACCTCAAGATCCTGGGTCACAAACGGGTGGCGCTGGCGGAACGCGCCCGCATCACCGACGGGATCACTATCGGCGAGCGGCTTGATCTGATCAACAATAGCGGCGCGGGTTTCATCGTGGCCAAATCCGTGCGCCGCAACGGGCAGCATATCGGCACGCTCTGGGTGGTGCTTCAGGTCGCCGACTGGGTGGATAACCTCTATGCCGGGGCCAATGGCAAAACCCTTGAAAAGCTTGATCTGGCG
>CALFWN010000310.1 GCA_937928335.1 uncultured Litoreibacter sp.
TGCTCGGGCAGGCGGACGCGGATCTCGATCTCTTCGTCGGAGCTGTCAACGCGCATTGTGTCGAGAAGCAGCCCGCGGGTCACAAGCTGCACCATCGCGCCGACCGTGGCGACATCGGCGCCGTAGCGGCCTGCGGCCTCGACATCGACATCGATCTGCCAGTCAATGCCGGGCAGGGGCAGGGTGTTCTCAATGGTGATCAGGCCGGGGACCGTCTCGAAATAGGCGGTGGCTGTGGTGGTGGCCTGTTGCAGCTCGGCCCAGTTGTCGCCGGTGAGGCGCAGATTGACGGGCTTGCCGGAGGAGGGGCCGCGATCCTGGCTCAGTATTTCGGTGCGGATGCCGGGGATGGCGTCGAGCCTGGCTTGCAGCGCGTCGAGGATCACCGTGTCATCAGGGCGTGTGCCCCAGTCTGCCAGTTCGATCTGCACCTGGCCCACTGTGTCCAGCGGCCCGGCCGCGCCGCCATTATTGGTGTTGAGCCCGCCGCCGCCTGCGAAGGCGAAGACGGAGACGATGCCTTCCGTGCTGAGTGCGGCCTGCTCGACCTCGCCGACCAGCGCGTCTTTCTCCTCCAGGGAGAGGTTGCCGCGGGCCTGCACATAGATGATCGCCTGCTCGGTCTCGGATTCGACGAAGAACTCGACGCCATTATTATTGGCCCCGAATGTGGTGAAGACGGTGGCCACGAAGAAGATCACGCCCGCAATCACCGCGATGGGCATGACCGGGTTATTGGCGATCAGCGCGGTGAATTTGCCAAAGAGAGAGCGATGGTAGCCCGCATTGACCCGCTCTTGCTGCTTGCGCCAGGATACCGAGCCCATCATGACCGAGGCGAACATGGCCGATATCACGAAGAACAGGCCCGTGGCCACCATCGCGCCGACCGGGCCGAGCCCGCCCAGAGGCAAAAGGTAATTGGGGTTGAGCAGCTGCATGGCGGCCACAAAGAGGATGAAGAGCGAGACCAGCGCGGCCGGCAGGCGCACAAGGAACGGCACCGCGCGCAGGGCGTCGGAGGCATTGCCGATGACCCGGCTGATGCGGCCCGACACGCCGCCCATGACAGGCAGATAGACCAGCGCCACGATCAGCGAGGCGGAGAGGACAAAGATCAGGGTGACGGGCAACATGCCCATGAATTCCCCCGGCACGCCGGGCCAGAACAGCATCGGCAGGAAGGCACAGAGCGTGGTGGCGGTGGAGGAAATCACCGGCCAGAACATCCGTTTGGCGGCGTCGGTATAGGCCTCCATCGGGCCTGCGCCGCTGGAGATGCGTTTGTCGGCATATTCAACCACCACGATGGCCCCGTCGACCAGCATCCCCACGGCGAGGATCAGCCCGAACATCACGATATTGGAGATGGAGATGCCCATCACCCCCAGCAGGATGAAGCACAACAGGAACGAGGTGGGGATCGCGAAGCCCACCAAAAGCGCGGAGCGGGTGCCGAGCGAGGCCAGCACCACGATCATCACCAGCGCGATGGCGGTCAGAACCGAGCCTTCAAGCTGCTGAACCATGCCGTCCACCTGCTTGGACTGGTCCAGCGTCACATCCACGCGGATGGCGTCCTGCAGCTCCTGTGGCCAGCGGGTCTGCGCCTCGGCCACGGTCTCGCGCACCAAGGCGGAGGTGTCGATGATGTTGAAGCCTTTGCGTTTGACGACCTGAAGCGCCACGGTGTCATTGCCGTTGAACCGGGCGGTGCCTTCGCGGTCCTCGAATGTGAGGCGAATATCGGTCAGCTCCCCAAGGGTGACGACGCGGTCGCCATTCACCTTGATGGGCAGGTCATAGACGTCGCGGGGCTCGTCGAAGCTGGAGGGGATCTTGACCGCGAAAGAGCCCTGCGCAGTGTCGACCTCGCCTGCGGCAATCAGCAGATTGTTGTTGGACACGACATTGATCAGCTCGCCCGCGGTGACATTATAGGCCTCCAGCGCAAGCGGGTCGATCAGCACTTCGAGCATCTCGTCGCGGTTGCCCGCAATGCCCGCCTCAAGCACGGGGGGCAGGGCCTCGATGATGTCTTGCAGGTCCTTGGTGACGCGCAACAGCGTGCGTTCGGGCAGATCGCCCGAGAGCGACACGATCAGGATGGGAAATTCGGAGAAATTGACCTCCTCCACCGTATATTGCTCGAAGCCTACGGGGAATTCCCCCTCCGCCTGACCCATCTTGTCGCGCACATCGGCGAGGATCTGCGTCTTGTCCCAGCCGAACTCGAACTCCATGACGATATTGGCATAGTTCTCGGCAGCCGTGCCGCGCAGGGATTTCAGCCCGTCGAGATCCTGCAGCTTGGCCTCCATCGGCTTGACCAGCAGCTTCTCGCTATCCTCCGCCGAGATGCCGGGGAAGGGGACGGAGACCACGAGGATCGGGATCTCGATATCAGGCTCACCCTCTTTGGGCAGGTCGCGATAGGCAAAGGCACCGATCACCACCGACATGATGATGAAGGCGATGATCATCCGGGCGCGTTCACCGGCCCAGTCAACGATGCCGGTCATCCCTTGGCCTCCTTATAGGTGACCTCGATATCGACACCGTCGGTCACATATTCCTGACCCGTGACGATGATATCGGCCTGCGCGTCCAGCCCGTCGACCCAGATGCCGTCCACCGTGTCGCGCAGGATGGTGACGGGGGCGAAGCGGGCCTTGTTGTCAACCGCCAGCCGCACGCCCAGCGCGCCGTCATCATTGAGCGTGAGGGCAGAGCCGGGGACCAGATGGGCGGATTTGCCCGCCGCGGAAATCAGGATTTCGGCGGTCTGGCCGTCGCGGATCGACAGATCGTCATTTGGCACCTGCACTTCGACACGGAAGGTGCGGGTCTCGGGATCGGAGGAGCGTGACAGGAAGGTGACCTTGCCTGCAACCTCCCGGCCAGAGACAAGCCGCGCGCCTGCCATCGTGCCGATGGTGACCTTGGCGACCTCGGCCTCCGGCACGAAGCCCACCAGCTTGATCGGGTTGAGCTGAATGATCGTGGCGCATGGCGCGCCGGGTTGCAGCAGGGCACCCAGCTCGGCCGTGTCGGTTTCCAGAAGGCCCGAAAACGGCGCGCGCACATCAAGCCGCTCGATCTCCTTGCGGGCGGTGGCCACGGTGGCGATGACGGATTGCACGCCTGCCTGCGCCGCCTCGATCCCGGCCTTGGCGCTTTCCACCCCGGCTTTGGCGGCATCCACCCCGGCGCGGGCGGCGGATACGGCGGCGCGGGTCGAGGCCACGCGGGTATCAGAGGCAAACCCGTCCTGGGCCAGCGTGCGCGCGGCATTGTCATTGATCAGCGCCTCTTCCAGCCGGGCCTCCGCCTCGGCCAGACGGCCCTCGGCCTCCGGCACACGGGCGGCGGCTTCGGGGATGCGGGCCTGTGCCTCGGGGACGCGGGCCTCTGCCTCGGCCAGCGCGGTCAGGCGCGTGCCGGGGTCAATCTCGCACATGATCTGGCCCTGCTCGACCGTGGCGCCTTTGCGCAGGGGCTCTGATTGCACGAGGCCGGAGGTCTCTGCGCGCACCTCGATCTGGCGGGCGGCCTCGGTGCGGCCACGCAGCACGACGGCGCTGTCAATCTGGCTGGCCTGCGACTGCAGGGCAACGACATGCACCACCCGACCGCCCGAGGCATCAGGCTCCGGCGGCGCGGTCTCGGCGATCTCTTCGAGCGTTGGCACGGCGCTGTCATCAGCCGCGAAGTTCAGCAGGCGATCCCGCTCGAACACCAGCAAATACAGAGCAAAAGCCACGATGATGGCGATCAAAATCGGAAAAAGGCGCATGTTCATGTCTTCCTGTCGGCGGTTTCCCGATAGCGGGCGGCAGCGGCAACTGCGCGCGGGCATCAGGGAGGGTATGCCTTGATCTACGCTAAACTGACCGGTTTAGATTACTTTCTTCCGAACCGCTGTGCAAGGTGCTGAATGCCGCAGTCTTGTGCGTCAGATCACGCGGGCTGTGTGTTGGCTCTTGGCAAGGCTCTTGGCTTCGGGGTATGACCGCGCAAACATGGCCTTACCGGGCCGCTGGGGCGGATCAGGAGCGTTTCCAATGAGCAACACCGACAGCTTTATCGAAGAGGTCACCGAAGAGGTGCAGCGCGACAAGCTGTTTGGCCTGCTCAAACGCTATGGCTGGATCGCGGGCGTGCTGGTGCTGATGGTCGTGGGCGGCGCGGCCTTCAACGAATGGCGCAAGGCCAATGAGCGCGCGAGCGCGGAGGCCTTTGGCGACGCGCTTCTGGGCAGCCTGGACGGCGCCTATGACGCAAGCGCCGTGATCGATACCGAGACCCCCGCACAGGCCGCCGTGGCAGGCCATATCGCCGCCGCACGCGCCCTGGCCGAGGGCGACACGCAGGCCGGGACCGCAGCGCTGGAGGCGGTGCAGAACAGCCCGGAGGCGGAAGCGATTTACCGTGAGCTGGCGGCGTTCAAGGCGGCTTTGGCCTTGCCGCTGGACAGCGCGGCGCAGGCGCGCATGGACGCGTTTGACGCCATCACCGGCCCGTTCCGGGTGCTGGCGCAGGAACAAAAGGCCTTGGTGCTGATCGAGACGGGCGAGCGCGCCGCCGCCGCCGAGCTTTTGCAGAGCCTGATTCAGGACGCGGAGGCCACGCCGGGCTTGCAACGGCGCGCCGCAGAGTTGAGTGTGGCCTTGGGGGCTGATTTCGGTGATAGTGCGCCCCAGGAGACGTCTAACGACGGCTGACGAGATGACGACCGGGATAACGACCGGGATAACGACTGGGCCCGGGCCTGCGACCGCAACATGTTTGTTGCGCAACGCTGCCGGGCCTTTGGAGAAGGGGCGGAGAGCAGTGAACACCTCTATCAAAGCAGTGGCAGGCCTGATGCTGTTGGGGCTCGCGGCCTGCGCGGAGCGCGAGCTGATCCTTGACGGCGAGCGCTTTGACGTGCGTGCGCCCTTGCCGGGCTCGGATGCGGCAGCAACCGCTTTGCCCGAGATCGCAGCTGAGGGTGCGCGGGCCTTTGCAGCGCCTGCGCCGCGCAACTATGCCAGCTGGACCCATCGCGGCGGCGACAACACCCATAATGTCGAACACCCTGCGCTGGCGGCCAGCCTGTCGCCGGTCTTCACGGTGGATATCGGTCAGGGCAACACCCGCCGCGCCCGTCTGACGGCTGACCCCGTGGTGGCCGATAACCGCATTTTCACGCTCGACAGTGCCAGCCGGGTGACGGCTGTGGGCACCAATGGGCAAGTGCAATGGTCACGCGATCTGGTGCCATCGACCGACAAGAGCCGCGACGCCTCGGGCGGCGGGCTGGCCTTTGGCGAGAACATTGTCTTTGCCACGACGGGCTTTGGCGAGCTGTTCGCGCTGGACCCGGCCACCGGGGCCACGCGCTGGCGCCAGAAGCTGGATGCGCCGGTGACCTCGTCGCCGACGGTCTCGGATGGCAAGGTCTATGTGATCACCCGCGACAGCCGCGCCTGGGCGCTGGATGTGACCAATGGCCGGATCAAATGGCAGATTGCGGGCGCGCCCAGCGAGGCGACGCTTCTGGGCGGCTCCGGCCCGGTGATGGCCAGCCGGGTGGCGGTGCTGCCCTTTGGCTCGGGCGATATCGTGGCGGCGTTGAAAAACTCTGGCATCCGGGTCTGGGGCTCTGCGGTTGCGGGCCAAAGACGCGGACGGGCCTATGCCAATATTTCGGACATCACCGGCGATCCGGTGATTTATGACGGCGTGATCTACGCGGCCAATGCGGGCGGGCGGATCGTGGCGATCAAACCCAGCTCGGGAGAGCGGCTCTGGACCGCCAATGAGGGTGCCTATTCGCCGGTGCTGCCGGTGGGCGACTCGATTTTCATGATCTCGGACCAGGGCGAGCTGTTGCGGCTGGACCGTGAAACCGGCACCCGCATCTGGGGCGAGCGGCTGCCCTATTTCGTGAATCGCAAGATCAAACGGCGCCAGGCGGTCTATGCCCATTACGGGCCGGTTCTGGCCGGCGGGCGGCTGCTTGTGGCCTCGGATGACGGGGTGATCCGCAGCTATGACCCCGCCAATGGCGCGCTTGTCGGCACCACACCCATTCGGGGCGGCGCTGCATCCAACCCCGCGATTGTGGGCGGCACCATGTATGTGATCACCGGCAAAGGGCAACTCGCCGCTTTCCGTTGACCGCTTTTGCCTGTAAGAGCCGCCTCTTGACCCATTGAGGCTCGTGACATGTCGTTTACCCTTGCCATAGTTGGCCGCCCGAATGTGGGCAAATCCACCTTGTTCAACCGTCTGGTGGGCAAGCGTCTTGCGCTTGTCGATGACCAGCCGGGCGTCACCCGCGACCTGCGCGAAGGCGATGCGCGGCTGGGTGATCTGAAGTTTACGATTATCGACACGGCGGGCCTTGAAATGGCCACGGACACATCGCTGCAGGGCCGGATGCGGATGCTGACCGAGCGTGCCGTGGGCATGGCCGATGCCTGCCTGTTTCTGGTTGATGCCCGCGACGGGGTGCTGCCCGCTGACGAGATTTTCGCAGACATTCTGCGCAAGAAGAACGCCCATGTGATCCTTGGGGCCAACAAGGCCGAGGGGCGCGCGGGCGAGGCGGGGATGATGGAGGCCTATGCGTTGGGGCTGGGCGAGCCAATTGGGCTGTCTGCCGAGCATGGCGAGGGGATGGCCGATCTGGCCGCCGCCCTGCGCCCGTTGATGGAGCTTCATGCCGAGAGCGCCGTGGTGGGCGAGCCGGAGGTGGAGGTGTCGCTGGAGGAAGACGACGCGGAGGCCCATGAATATATCGCGCCAAGTGCCTCTAAACCTTTGCAGATTGCCGTGGTGGGCCGCCCTAATGCGGGCAAATCGACGCTGATCAACAAGATCATCGGCGAGGAGCGTCTTTTGACTGGCCCTGAGGCGGGGATCACGCGGGATGCGATCTCGGTGATGACGGATTGGAGCGGGGTGCCGACGCGGATTTTCGACACGGCGGGGATGCGCAAGAAGGCCAAGGTGCAGGACAAGCTGGAAAAGCTGAGCGTCTCGGACGGGCTGCGGGCGGTGAAATTTGCCGAGGTGGTGATCGTGCTGCTGGACGCGGATATCCCGTTCGAGCAGCAGGATTTGCGGATTGCCGATCTGGCGGAGCGCGAGGGCCGCGCGGTGGTCGTGGCCGTGAACAAATGGGATCTGGAAGGCGACAAGCAGGAAAAGCTGCGCGCGCTGAAAGAGCAATTCACCCGCCTGCTGCCGCAGCTGAAAGGCGCGCCGCTGATCACCGTATCCGCGCTGACGGGGCGCGGGCTGGAACGGCTGAAAGAGGCGGTGCTGGAGGCGCATGAAGTGTGGAACCGGCGGGTATCGACCTCGCAGCTGAACCGCTGGCTGGTGGGGATGCTGGAGCAGCACCCTCCGCCCGCCCCGCAAGGCAAGCGCATCAAGCTGCGCTACATGACGCAGGCCAAGGCGCGGCCGCCCGGTTTTGTGGTGATGTGTTCGCATCCCGAGCTGCTGCCCGCGAGCTATTCACGCTATCTTGTCAATGGGTTACGGGAGGATTTTGACATGCCGGGTACACCCATTCGGATGTTCCTGCGCTCTCAGGCAGAGGCCAACCCCTATAAGAACCGCAAGAAGGCGGGGCCGTCGAAACTGCGCAAACATATTGGCAGCAACCCGAACCGCGGCGAATAATAGGAGCAGTGTGACATGAGCTGGATCAAGACCATTTCCTATAGTGACGCGGATGCGCGGCTGAAGCCGCTTTATGACCGCGTCAAAGGCCCCGACGACAATGTCGACAATATCATGATGGCCCATTCGCTGCGGCCGCATTCGATGGAAGGGCATATGCTGCTCTACAAGAACTGTATTCATCATGCGTCAAACACGGTGCCGAAATGGTATCTGGAGGTTTTGGGCGTCTGGGTGAGCCTGCTGAATGGCTGCGATTACTGCGTGGAGCATCATTTTGCGGGGCTGCGGCGGTTGTTGCGCGATGACACCCATGCCGATGAGATACGCGCGGCATTGGAGGCAGGAAACGTGAGTGCGACGCCACTGGAGGCGCGGCACCATGCGGGGATGGTCTATGCGCAGGCGCTGACCCGTCGCCCGGCCGAGATGGTGGAGGCGGATGTCGTGGCCTTGCGCGACGCGGGCTGGCCGGATGGCGAGATTCTGGAGATCAACCAGGTCGTGGCCTATTTTGCCTATGCCAACCGGACGGTTCTGGGGCTGGGATGTTCGACCAAGGGGGATGTGTTGGGCCTGTCGCCGAACAATTCCGATGACCCGGATGACTGGGGCCATCGGTAGAATTGTGCGCCTGCGGCGCGCCTTATGATTTTGCTCTTTGAGGGGGTGTGACCCCCTCAGCCGCAAGGGCAAACGCCCCCAGAGTATTTGTGACCAAATGGAAAGGCTTTGGCGGGTCCTAGAATTCCTCGCTGGGCGCGTCGCTTTGCCAGGGTTTGACGAGATTGCCGAAGCGGGTGTAGCGCCCCTCGAAACTGAGTTCGACCGTGCCGATGGGGCCGTGGCGTTGCTTGCCGATGACGACTTCGGCCTTGCCGTGCAGGCGTTCCATTTCTTCCTGCCAGATGGCCATTTTTTCGAGATCGTGATCGCCGGGTTTTTCGCGTTCTTTGTAATATTCCTCGCGGTAGACGAACATCACCACATCGGCATCCTGCTCGATTGAGCCGGATTCGCGCAGATCTGAGAGTTGCGGGCGTTTGTCTTCGCGGTTCTCGACCTGACGCGACAGCTGGGAGAGCGCGATGACGGGGATGTCGAGCTCTTTCGCGATGGCTTTCAGGCCCTGGGTGATTTCCGAGACCTCGTTGACGCGGCTGTCCTTGGCGGTGGCGGGGCGGACCAGTTGCAGATAATCGACGATGATCACATCAAGCCCGTGGGTGCGTTTGAGCCGTCTGGCGCGGGCGGCCAGCTGGCTGATCGGCAGCGCGGGCGTGTCGTCAATATAGAGCGGGCAGGTTTCAAGCGATTTCGCGGCCTCGACAAAGCGGCGAAACTCCACTTCGGTCATATCGCCTTTGCGGATCTGCTCGGAAGGGACCTCGGCCGCCTCCGACAGGACCCGTGCGGCGAGCTGTTCGGCGCTCATCTCGAGGCTGAAAAAGCCCACCGCGCCGCCCTCGATGGCACCTTCGACGCCTTCATTGGTCATGCCCTTCTTATAGGCTTTGGCGATGTTGAAGGCGATGTTGGTGGCCAGTGAGGTCTTGCCCATCGAGGGGCGGCCCGCCAGGATCAGCAAATCGGAGCGGTGCAGCCCACCCAGTTTCTTGTCCATATCAACGAGCCCGGTGGACAGGCCCGCCATGCCGCCCTCGCGCATATAGGCGGCATTGGCCACTTGAACTGCGTCCGTTACCGCCTTGAGAAAGCTCTGAAATCCGCTTTCAGACTTGCCTTCCTCACCCAGCTTGTAGAGGCGCTGCTCGGCATCGACGATCTGGCTTTTCGGATCGCTTTCCGTGTCGATCGTGTGGGCTTTGGCGGCGATTTCCTCGCCTAGATCAATCAGCTCGCGCCGGATCGCGAGGTCATAGACCATCTGCGCATAATCGCGCGCGGCAAAAGACGAGATGGAGGCGCCTTGCAGGCGGACGAGATAGGCGGGGCCGCCAAGCTCCTTGAGGCCCTCATCTTCCTCGAAATAGGGTTTCAGCGTGACCGGCGAGACCAGCAGGTT
>CALFWN010000311.1 GCA_937928335.1 uncultured Litoreibacter sp.
CGGGTATAGCTATCTCGCCCTGAACGAGGCGCGTTTCGGCGACAAGGGCCTCACCCACGGGACATTCGAGGAAGGTCCGATCCGCTATGGCATGATGTTTTGGGGGGTAGAGACAACGGACAGCCTGAGGGCGCGCGCCTTTATGGAACATGGCCGCTTCAATCTGGGGCGTGTGGTGCCAAATGCTTTGGCCTATATGGCCCTGCCGCCGGAGCAATGGAGCGCCAAGGCCCATAGCAAAATACGCAATCTGCATTTCGCGGCCACCGCACCACATAGCGGCTTCACCCGGATCGAGACGCCCTCCAGCGGCCTTGCATTCCTGTGGACCGGGTGGATCATGCTGGCCGCCTTTGGCCTTGCCCGGCTGCGTCGTGCGACATGGGGGCAGTTGGCCTTGCTGGCAATGGCGGGGGCCTCGGCCCTTTTGATGTTATCCTATGCGGCGATTACCCTGCGCTACATGCTGGCGCTTTGGCCGCTGGTTGCGGTGCTCAGCCTGATCGGGCTGCCGCGCGCAGCCGATGCGCTGGGCCGGCTCGCGCCCATCCGCGTGGCTACGGTGGGGGCCGCCGCGGTCATGGGGGTGGTGATGAGCCTGCAAACCGCGGGGGCCTACCGTTTTGAGTTTCGCGAAGACCCCGCATCCATCTTCAAAGCATGGGACGCGGAGACATGCCGCGCCTATGTCCTGCGCGCAAACCTGCCCGAGCACCGGGTCGCAGCGCTTTGCCGCGACCCACGGATAGAGACATAAGATGAGGACCAAGGAATGGCACACGCAATGAGCCTGAAGAGCGGATATATCACAACAATGCGCGGGCTGAACGCCGTGGCGCGTGGCATCGGGCTGACCCGGTGGCTGGATGCGCGCCGCGACGGCTCGCGGCTGGCCCATTGGGCGCGGTCACTTGGCGCGATCCATGACCTTGACGGGCTGGTGGCGCTTGATGTGCCGTGGTGGACTTATAACGCCATCGACGAGGTCACCGAGTTTCTTGCCGCCCGCCCCGCTGCGCGTGTCTTTGAATATGGCTCCGGGGCCAGCACGATCTGGCTGGCCAAACGCGCGGGCCACATCACCAGCGTAGAACATCACGCAGGCTGGTTCCAACGCATGGAGCAGGTGCTTGCGGAAACAGCCAATCTCTGCCCGGTCGATCTGCGCCTTGTCGCCCCTGATGCGAGCCCGGCGGCAGATGAGCTCTATATTTCCCGCAAAGCAGGCGAGAAGGGCGCGAGCTTCGAGGCCTATGCCGGCGCCATCGGCGCGGAGCCCGATGCGCTTTACGATGTGATTGTCATTGACGGGCGCGCCCGCAACGCATGTCTTGCCCATGCCGCCCGGCATCTGGCGCACGATGGTATGATCGTCTTCGACAATACGGGCCGTGACCGCTACATGCAGGCGATCAACGCCTCTGATCTCAGCGCGCAGCATTTGCGGGGCCTGACCCCGGCGCTGCCTTACCCTGACAAGACAACCCTGCTGCGCAGGGCAGATGCGCCTGCGTGAAACGCCATGCCCGCCTCCTGAAAATCGCAGGGGTCCTGTGCCTCGCGGTGGCGGTGCTGTTCATGCTGCGCGAGGTGCTCCATCACCGTGAGGCGCTGCTTGGCTGGCGACCCGGCCCTGCGATGCTGGTCATGCTGGCAGCTCTCGCCGTGGCTTACGGCGCGGCGCTGTTTGTTCTGGCCGAATGCTGGCACCGGATCATCGGGCTGTTCGGGGCAGAGCCGCGCCGTCGTACATGGCCCTCCTACACCACCACGCTGGTCGCGCGGTATCTGCCGGGCAATGTGGCGCATATCTTTGCCCGCGCGGCCTGGTTGCGCAATGGCACGCTCAGCACGCCCGATCTGGCCCGCGCCAGCGCGATCGAGCTGATCCTGGTCCCCTCAGGCGCGGCTCTGGCGCTGCTTGCCTTGCTGCCGTTCCTGCCTGTGTCCGCCATCGCCGCCCGTACCGGCCTGCCGGTTGCGGGCCTGATTGCGGGCGCGGTCGCCCTCGCGCTGTTGGCGGCAGCTGCGGTGCGCCACTTGCTTTTCCGTCAGCTGCGCGGCGCGTGGCGGCCCGTTCTGGCACCGCTCTTTCTCGCCACGCTTTTCATGGCCGTGCTCGGCACGGTCTTTGCGCTGATCTCCGGCGCTCTTGCCGGCACCGGCTTTGCGCTGGGCATGGCGGCAGGGCTGCTGGGCTGGCTTGTTGGCTATGCCACCCCCGGCGCGCCCGGCGGGCTCGGGTCTCGCGAGGCGGTGATCACGCTTATGCTGTCCACGGTCGCACCGCCCGAGACGGCGATCCTGGTGGCGCTGGTCTTCCGGCTGGTCACCACATTGGGGGAGCTTGCCTGTTTCGCGACAGGCGCGCTGGCGATCCCGCGCAGGCCCGTACCCTCAGGCGTCAATTCTTCGCCACAATCTTAAGGCAATACTAACCCGGGGGCGTCATCACGGGGGATGTGTTGATGTTTATTCTTGCGATCTTTTACCGGTTACAGCTGTTTTTCTTCGGATTTGCGATCTCTGCTGCCGGGTTGGTGGCCGCCGGAATGATGGCGGCCATACTCGATACGCCCGCGCCCGATCTGGCGGGGCCGCAGGGGGCGAGCCCACGCCATGTCATCGCGTCTGACTAAAAGGTAATCTCCACGCCCGGCAGGCGCAGGGCCTTGACCAGCTCGCGCACCTCCTGGCGTGCCGCCACGTTGGAGATGTTGAGGTTCTTGATCCCGATATCGCCCAGATCCAGCAAGGTCAGGCCGCGCGGGAACAGCTCGCGGAAGATCACCCGCTCCGAAAAGCCCGGCCCGATGCGGAAGCCCACACGTTTGGCCAAGGCGTCCACCGCATCCGTGATCTTCTTCTTGTTATGCATCCGCTGGGTGCCCACCCGGTTGCGCACGACGATCCAGTCAATCGGGTCCAGCCCCGCCTGGGCACGCAGCTGGCGGGCCTGCCAGACCATCTCCGAATAGACCGAAGGCCCCAGCACTTTCTGGGTTTCGGGCTCGATCCGCGCCAGCAGGTCAAAGTCGATGAAGCTGTCATTGAGAGGCGTGACCAGCGTGTCGGCCAGCGAATGGGCCACCTGGCTCAGACGGGTATGCGAGCCGGGGCAGTCGATGACGATGAAGTCAAACCGCCCTTCCATGCCGTTCACGGCCTCCGTCAGGCGGCGGTCATAGATGTTTTCACCCGGCAGCAGGCTGCTTTGGGCAATCTCGGGCAGCTCGACCACCTCGGGCAGGGCCAGAGCCAGCCCAGTCTTGGCGGCATAGGCCGCCCGGTTTTCGCAATAGCGGCTGAAGCTGCGCTGCCGCAGGTCCAGATCTAACGCGCCCACGGTAAAGCCCATGCGGACCAGTGCCGTGGTGACATGCATACAATTGGTGGATTTGCCCGAGCCGCCTTTCTCGTTGCCGAAGACGATAATATGCGCCGCCATGTCCCTGCTCCTGTCCGAGGTCCTCATTCGAGGTTGCACGACTTATAGGCCGGGCAGGGGGGTAAGAGAAGCGGAACCAATGCCCTGCGGGGAAGAAATCTGGCGATGATTCCCTCGGGCCACAGCGCGGTCTGGCTGTGCCTTGCGTGCTCCCAACGAAAAACGGCCCCCCCCGCCCGGTGAACAGGCCGCAGGCCCCGGGCATCGCCAGACCGCCCGACAGGGCTGGCGATATG
>CALFWN010000312.1 GCA_937928335.1 uncultured Litoreibacter sp.
GCTGATCGTGCCGCCCTCAGGGGTGAAACGCGGTTTTGCCGACCTGATGACCGCCTATAATTCGCAGCGTGTCGGCGCGGGCAGTATTGCAATGGGTGTGGCCGCAGGCGCGCTGGAACATGCGACACGCTACCTGAAGGAACGCCACCAGTTTGGCCGCCCGATTGCAGAGTTTCAGGGCCTGCAATGGATGCTGGCCGAGATGGACACTGCCGTTCACGCCTCCCGCCTGATGCTGCATGAGGCCGCGAAATCGCGCGGCGTGGCCGGGCAGCCCTTTCCCGACATGATGATGGCCGCCCGCGCCAAGGCCTTTGCCTCCGAGCAGGCGATCAGGGTGGTCGATAATGCGCTGCAGATTTTTGGGGCGCGCGGCTATGGCGACAAGGAACCTCTGGAGCGGATGTACCGCGATGTGCGCATGTTCACCATTGGCGGCGGGACGGCGCAAATCCTCAAGACGCAGGTGGCCGGCAGTTTGCTGGGCATCAAGACCCCGCAACGAAGGGGCGGCGGCGCATAGGCGCGGCACAGGCGTCACATCACGATCAGGCGGCGGCACGCCGCCTATACGCATCTGCGGATGGGCGGGGAGCATGCGTGATCGCGAAAAATCACATATAGGTGATTTCAGCCTTGGGTTATTTCTAAAACACGCCTGTATCACTAGATAATCGGGGCAGGAGATCGGCGTCCTTTTTCCCGTCTGGGGCCTCTCTTGAGGGAGGGAGGAACGGCCCGCGCCTATCTGTTTTTAAACCGTCGACGATCAAAGGATGCCCCGTATGAATGTTCACCAGCGCAGCAAAAGCCCGACACAGCGCGATGTGCGCGGCGTGCCTTTGTCCCATCACAGCGCCGAGGCCGTGGCCGTTCTGGACAGCGCAATCGAGCAGGCACTGGCCTTTGGCGGCGACCCGATGGGGCTGATCAACAAGACGCTGCGGGAGCATCCCGACTTCACGATGGGCTGGATCTTCAAGGCCGCCTGGATGACCCAGGCGATGGAGACCCGCATCTATGACGACATGGTCGACGCGCTGGCGCAGGCCAGGAAAACAATGGCCAGCGCCAATGACCGCGAGGTGGGCCATTTTGCCGCCGTCGAGGCCTGGATCAACGGCGATTTCCACGGCGCGGTGCGCCGTTGGGAAGATGTCGTGGTCAAATACCCCCATGACCTCCTGGCCATCGCGCTGGTCCACTACACCAATGTCCTGCTGGGCGATGTGGCCGGTCAGCGCGATATCGTGGCGCGGGTGTTTGATCTGTGGAATGAAAGCACGCCCGGCTACGAATTCATCCTGGGCTTCTACAGCTTCGGGCTGGAGGAAAACCGCGACTTCTCCTATGCTGAGGAGCTGGCCCGCCACGCGCTGGCGATGCGCGCTGATCACCCCTATGCCGTCCATTCCGTCAGCCATGTGATGGAGATGCGGGGCCGTCAGGCCGGCGGCATCCGCTTCATGTCGGACCGTGCCAAGGAATGGGGCAAGTCCAACTTCGCCAATCACCTGTGGTGGCACACAGGGTTATATCACCTCGATATCGAGCAGACCGATCAGGTGTTCGATATCTTCGACACCCATCTCGATTCCCGCCGCTCCACCGGCGACAAATACGAGGAACTCGACGCCGCGGCGCTGTTGTGGCGGATGAACCTGATGGGGCTCGAGTCCGGCGACCGCTGGAACCATCTGGCCGACAAGTGGGAGCCCTCCGCCGAAGACACGCTTTATGCCTTCAACGATGTCCACGCGATGATGTCTTTCGTCTCCGATGGCCGCGTCGAGGCGCAGCAAAAGCTGCTTTCGGCCAATGAGCGCTACCTCGCGAGCGCCTCTGACGCCAATGTCGCGATGAGCCGCGAGATCGGTCTGCCCTTCTGTCTGGCCATGCAGGCCTTCAAGAATGACCAATATGGCAAATGCGTCGATTACCTTCTGTCCGTGCGCTACAAGACCCATATGCTGGGCGGCAGTTTCGCGCAGCGCGACATTGTCGGCTGGACCCTGCTGGAGGCTGCTCTGCGTGACCGCCAGTTCGACCTCGCCCTCAGCCTCGCCAATGAACGCGCCGCGGGCAAACCCACCTCGGCGCAGAACTGGCGCTGCGTGGCCCGCGCCCATACCGGTCTCGGCAACAGGTCCCAGGCTGACAAGGCCACCGCCAAGGCCGACGCGCTTATTCTGGGCTAGGCGACGCGGGCACCCCGGCACCAGACCCTGTCCACGATGGGGACACCCTGCACAATGTCGAAGGCCACCAGATCGGCGCGTTTGCCTGCGGCCAGCGCGCCCCGGTCCGTCAGCCCGCTGCGCTCCGCCGGGGTTCTGGTCACCGTGGCAATACCCTTGGCCAGATCGCCCCAAAGCTCCCCCAATTGCACCGCTCCCTGCAACAGGGCGGCGGGCACATAATCCGAGGACAGGATATCCAGCCGGTCCATCTGCGCCAGCTCTGCGGCAGAGACATTGCCCGAATGCGACCCGCCCCGCACCAGATTGGGCGCGCCCATGATCGCGGCAATCCCGGCCTCCTTGCAGGCCGATGCGGCCTCGACGGTTGTGGGAAACTCCCCCAGCTGCACGCCAAGGCTCTTTGAATGCGCCACCTGCGCGGCGGTCGTGTCGTCATGGCTGGCCAGCACCGCGCCGTAGCGCCTTGCGGCCTCGATGGTGGCACGTTCATGCTTTGCGCCCAGCGTTTCCTGCAACCCATAGAGGAACTCGATATATTCGCCAAACCCCTCCCGCGAGAGGCCGTTCTTGCCGCAGACATAATCCTCGAATTTCTGCAGGTCGCGAAACTGCCGCTGCCCCGGCGTGTGGTCCATCAAAGACACGATGCCCACCTTGTCCTCAGGCCCAAATTCCGCCAGCTCATCGGCCAGCGTCTCGGAGCAGATCTCCGCGCGCAAATGCACATGATGGCTGATCTTCAGATGCCCCCCGTCGCGCATCCCGGCCACCATGTCGGCCATTGAGCGCGCGTATTTGCCATAGCGCCGCTTGCCGCCATCCGAGATGATCGAGCCCACGCGTATGGCGTCAAACACCGTGGTAATCCCGGTGCCTGCCAGCTCCCTGTCATGGGCCACAATCGCCGCGCGATGCGGCCAATCCACCTGGGGGCGCGGCTGCATATGGCGCTCCAGATTGTCGGTATGCAGCTCGATCAGGCCGGGGGCCAGATAGCGCCCGCCGCAATCCACGCTGCCTGCCACCACCGCGCCGCCCGTGTTGATCTGGCTGATCACGCCACCCTCCACCAGCACCGAGCCGTGGACAATTTCGCCTGCAAGGATCAGCCGGGCATTGGAGAAAACGGTTGCTGTTGTCATGTCTGGGTTACGCTCTGTTGGCGACGCTGCTAGGCGTTGCGGGGTGAAAAACGGGATGCAGGACGCAATGTTTCAGAGATACGCGGTCTATGTCACGCCTCAGGGCGCTTTGGCCAGCATCGGCGCGGCATGGCTGGGATGGGACATAGCACAAAGCCGCGCGGTGGCGCATCCCTCGCTGCCCGGCCTCGATGTGGCGGCGCTGAGCGATGCCCCGCGCAAATACGGGATGCACGGCACCATCAAGCCGCCCTTCCATCTGGCGCAAGGCACCACGTTTGATGCGCTGTCTGCCGATCTCGCAACCCTTTGCAAAACGCTCCGACCCGTCGCGCTTGAGGGCCTTGAGGTCCGGGCCTTGCGCCATTTCATCGCGCTGTGTCCGCTGGGGGATCAAAGCGCGCTGGCCGCCTTGGCCGCCAAGCTGGTCACTGGCCTTGACCCGCACCGCCGCCCGCCTGATGAAAGTGAGCTGGCCCGCCGCCGCGCCACACCGCTGACGCAAGCGCAGGAGGCCAATCTCGCCAAATGGGGCTATCCCTACGTGATGGAGGAATTCCGCTTCCATATCACGCTCACCGGCCCCACCGCGCCCGCGCCGATTCTGCCAGCAATCACCGCGCATTTCGCACCGCATCTGCCGCAGCCTTTCATTGTGGGCAGCCTGACGCTGGCAGGTCAGGATGAGGCTGGCATGTTTCATAAAATCCGCCGCTTCCCGCTGGAGGGGTAGAGTATCGCACGCGCCGCCGCCACGGTCTCGGCCAGCGCGCCGCTATTGTCCAGCACATGGGCATCCACGTCTGACGGCAAGGCAAAATTCGCCCGCTCCAGCCGCTGTGCAATCTCCTCCGGCGTCTCCCGGCCTCGCGCCAAAAGCCGCGCCCGCAAGACCTCGCGCCCCGCGCTCAGCGCCAGCACAAGGCAGTGATCAAACCGCGCCTGCGCCTCTCCCAACACGCCGCGCGACAGGTTGACCATCACGTCGCAACCTGCCGCCAAATGCGCCTCAATGCCCACCGGGATGCCGTAACTCAAGCCATGCGCCTGCCAGGACAAGGCAAACGCGCCTGCCTGCCGCTGTGCTGCAAAATCTCTCTCCGTCACCGCGTCAAACGCCTCTCCCCC
>CALFWN010000313.1 GCA_937928335.1 uncultured Litoreibacter sp.
CGCTCAGGGCGCCGGAAGGCAATGTCCGTGACAGTTTGATCGGCTATGCGGAGCGGTCGCTTTATGCGTTATCCGATGAGGTGCTGCGCGACTCGGTCGCCGAGACGCTCGCCTTCGCCGATGCCAGAGATAACTGGAGCGTGCGTGGCGTGGTTGCCGAGCTGAACGTGGAGGATATCTGCCCGCTGGGAGAGACGGTCGGGGCGTTTGACGCCTGCGTGACCACCGCGCTGTTTGATGCAGGCCGCGAGCTGGGCAGCACCTCGCCCATTGATTTCATGACATCTGCCGAGCTTTACGCCCTGGCCAACGAATATTGAGGAGACCGCCCCGTGGAGGCTGCTGTAAAACAGGACAATGAGGCCGCGAAAACGCTGTTGGAGATCAACAATATCGAGGTGATCTACAACCATGTCATTCTGGTGCTCAAAGGCGTCTCCCTGAAAGTTGCCGAAGGCGGGATCACCGCCCTTCTGGGCGGCAATGGCGCGGGCAAAACCACCACGCTGAAAGCCGTGTCGAACCTTCTGCATTCCGAGCGGGGGGAGGTGACCAAAGGCGCGATCTCCTATCGCGGTGACAGCGTGGCGGGGCTGGACCCTGCCGATATGGTCAAGCGCGGCGTCATTCAGGTGATGGAAGGGCGGCATTGCTTCGAGCATCTGACCATCGAGGAAAACCTGATGACCGGCGCCTATACACGCGGGGACGGGCGCGGCGCGGTGTCTGCAGATCTTGAGAAAGTATATTCCTACTTTCCCCGCCTGAAAGAACGGCGTGGCTCGCAGGCCGGGTATACCTCTGGCGGCGAGCAGCAAATGTGCGCCATTGGCCGCGCCTTGATGTCGCGCCCCGAGACGATTTTGCTGGATGAGCCCTCGATGGGGCTGGCCCCTCAACTGGTGGAGGAGATTTTCGGCATCGTCAAAGACCTCAACGAGAAAGAAGACGTGTCCTTCCTGCTGGCCGAGCAGAATACCAATGTGGCGCTGCGCTTCGCGCATTACGGCTATATCCTGGAATCGGGCCGCGTCGTGATGGACGGCCCCGCCGCCGAGCTGCGCGAGAACCCGGATGTGAAAGAGTTCTATCTGGGCGTGTCCGAGGAGGGCCGACGATCATTTCGCGACGTGCGCTCATATCGCCGCCGCAAGCGCTGGTTGAGCTGACCGGGATTTGAGTATTTTTGCCAAAACGAAGCGGGGGCTCTGATGAGCTATTTTGATGAATTGGAGACCCGCAGCACCGATGCGCGGGAGGCCGACCAGCTGGCGCAGCTGCAAATTCAGGTGAAGCGGGTTCAGGACGGCATGGGCTCGTGCTTTCCGCAAGGCGCGGTGACTGCGATTGCCGATCTTGTGCAATTCCCGGTGCTGCGCAAATCGACCCTGAGCGCGTGGCAGGCCGCGCAGCCCCCGTTTGGCGGCGTCATCATGGGCGCATATGACCACGTGTTCCAATCGCCGGGCCCGATCTATGAGCCGGGCGGCACCGGCCATGACTGGTGGCGGTTCGGCCGGTTCCTGCACGCCGCCGGTGTGGGCCAATCGGACGTGGTGCAGAACTGTTTTGGATACCACCTGACCCCCGCAGGCATGATGTTTGAGAACGGCGCACGGGCTGTGGGGGCGCGGGTCCTGCCCGCAGGCACCGGCCAGACCGAGCTGCAGGTGCGCGCCGCCCATGATATTGGCTGCACCGCCTATGCGGGGACGCCTGACTATCTGAAGGTGATCCTGGAGAAGGCGGATGAGATGGGGTTACCGCTGCAATTCTCAAAAGCCTGCGTCTCCGGCGGGGCGCTGTTCCCCGCGTTGCGGCAGGCCTATCGTGATCGCGGGATCGCCTGCCTGCAATGCTACGGCACCGCCGATCTGGGCCATATCGCCTATGAGAGTGACGCAATGGAGGGGATGATCCTGGATGAGGGCGTGATCGTCGAGATTGTGACACCCGGCACCGGCGAGCCTGTCGCCTGCGGGGATGTGGGCGAGGTTGTGGTGACCTCGTTGAACCCCGACTATCCGCTGATCCGCTTTGCCACGGGCGACATGAGCGCCTTTATGCCCGGCACCAGCCCCTGCGGGCGCACCGGCAAGCGTATAAAGGGATGGATGGGCCGCGCGGACCAGACCACCAAGATCAAGGGCATGTTTGTCCGCCCCGAGCAGGTGGCCGAGCTGGTCAAACGCCATGACGAGATCGCGCGCGCACGGGTGATCGCCACAAGAGATGGCGACACCGACGCAATGACGGTGCAGATCGAGGCCCCATCGGGCGCGGATTACGCCGACAGCGTGCAGGCTATTTTGAAGCTGCGCGGAACCGTCGAAATCATGCCGATTGGAACTTTGCCCGCAGACGGGGTGTTGATTGAGGACAAGCGCAGCTACGATTGAGGCGTTGCCATGCCAAAGGAGCGTCACTGATGAGAGTCTTTCTACTGTCCGCCCTGATGGGCTCTGCCGGGGTCTGCGCAGCGGCGGGGGATGTGGCCCTGCTGATTGCCAACGAGAATTACGACAATGGCCGCGACATTCGCGCCGCCGAAGACCTGCTGGATGCCGAGGCGGCCCTGACGGAGGCCGGGTTCGAGGTTCTGGCAGGAGAAGACGTGACCGCCGCCGAGCTGCGCGCGCTGGTGGAAGAGGCGCAGCAGAAAGCCGACGGGTCCGGCCGGGTGATCATCGCGGTGTCGGGCCATTTTGCCAGCAGCGGCACAGGCAGCTGGATATTTGGCACTGATGCAGACGCGCCCTCGCGCCTGAGCGCCGGTGCACAAGGCGTCGCATTGGAGGCGCTGGTGGGCGTTGCCGCCGCGTCCCCGGGGCAGGCGGTGGTGCTTTTGGGAACCGAGCCGCGGGAGTTCTCGCTGGGCAGCGGGCTGAGTGCCGGGATTACCGCGCCCGAGGCCCCGCAAGGTGTCACCGTGGTCACCGGCGGCGCAGAAGATATAGCAGGCTTCGTGCAAGGCGCGTTGCTCACCGATGGGCAAAGCATTGTGGCGAGCCTGCAAAGCGCCCCGACCCTGACCGGCAGCGGGTTTCTGGCGCCGCTGATCCCCTTCATGGGCGGCACACCCGCCGTGGAGGTGGAGGGCCCCGACAGCGCAGAGCGCGCCTTCTGGACCGCGACGCAAGGCATCAACACCGCCGCGGGCTTTCAGGGCTACCTGAACACCTACCCGGACGGGTTGTTTGTCGAGGAGGCCCGCCGTGCGATTGAGCGGATAGAGCAGGAACCTGTCAAACTGGCTGAGGCCGAGGAAGAGGCGCTCAATCTCAGCCGGGACGCGCGGCGTCAAATCCAGCGCAGCCTGACCTTGCTGGATTACGACCCCAAAGGCATTGACGGCATTTTTGGCCGGGGGTCGCGCGCGGCAATCACCAAATTTCAGCAGGCCAACGGATTGGCCGCAACCGGCTTTGTGACGCGCGGCCTGATGGACCGCCTGAAAGTGCAGGCCGACCGGCGCAATGCCGAGCTGGAAGCCGAAGCAGAGCGGCGGCGCGTTGAACTGGAACGCCAGGACCGGGCCTATTGGCAGGAAACCGGCGCTTTGGGCGACGAGGCGGGGCTGCGCGCCTATATCGAGCGCTACCCTGACGGGGTCTTTGCCGATATTGCCGCAGTGCGGTTGAAACCCTTTGAGGACGCGCGGCGTGACGCGGCTGCGGTACAGGATCGCGCAGATTGGGACGCAGCTGTCTCGGTCGATACGGAAGCGGCCTATGAAGGGTATCTGCAGGCCAATCCCGAGGGCGCGTTTGTGGCGCAAGCCAATGCACGTGTTGCGGAGCTTGAGTTTGCCAATAAGAACAAGGCGGCTCTTGATGCAGCAAAGCGCAATGAGGAGCGGCTGGGCATGAGCGCGGGCACCCGCCGGTTGATGGAGGACAGGCTGTCCAAGCTAGGATTGCAGCCGGGGCCGGTGGACGGCGTGTTTGACGAAAAGACCCGGCGCGCCATCCGGCGATATCAGGAAGCGCGACGCCTGCAGACAACAGGGTATATGAACCAGGCAACTGTTGTGCGGCTATTGGCGGATTCCGTTCTGCGCTGAACGACACGGACGGCCTTGTGACCTTATTGAAAAGCCTGCGATGCGTTTGCATCGCGGGCTTTGTTGTTTTTGCAGGCGCCCTTGCGGGCGGGGCGGCGGGCTGTCTGGGCCCGTGATTTGCGGATATGTCACCTGTCTCACGCGCTGTGAGGGGATTCTCACGGGGGCGTGTGGGTGTTGGCTGTCTTGCGTCAGGGTATGTGCGTGAGCGCACTGATATTAGGTGTTTTAGCTATTTAAGTGCATTGAGAGGGCCGCGCAGAT
>CALFWN010000314.1 GCA_937928335.1 uncultured Litoreibacter sp.
GGCCCTGCGGCGGCGATGTCGCTGATCTATTTCGCCATCACCCTGCTGGTGTCGTGGCTGTTCTACACCCTGATGACCAAGGATGACGCGAAATGAGAAAAAGGTCCATCATACCAATCCTCTACATCGCCTTCCTGATGCTGCCGATCTACTGGCTGGTGGCGATGAGCTTCAAGACCACCAACGAAATCCTGTCGGGCTTTTCGCTGTTCCCGCAGACCTTCACGCTGGAGAATTACCGCGTCATCTTCACCGACCCAAGCTGGTATTGGGGCTATATCAACTCGATCATCTACGTGTCGCTGAACACGGTGATTTCCATCACCGTCGCCCTGCCCGCAGCCTACGCCTTTTCGCGCTACAGATTTCTGGGCGACCGCACCTTGTTCTTCTGGCTGTTGACCAACCGCATGGCCCCGGCGGCGGTTTTCGCGCTGCCCTTCTTCCAGCTTTATTCCTCGGTCGGGCTGTTTGACACGCATCTGGCGGTGGCGCTGGCGCATTGCCTCTTTAACATCCCGCTGGCGGTGTGGATTTTGGAAGGGTTCATGGGCGGCGTGCCGAAAGAGCTGGACGAGACGGCCTATGTGGACGGCTACTCCTTCCCGCGCTTCTTTGTGACGATCTTTTTGCCCACGATCAAAGCGGGCGTGGGCGTGGCCGCGTTTTTCTGCTTCATGTTCTCATGGGTGGAGCTGCTGCTGGCCAAGACCCTGACCGCCGTGGCCGCAAAACCCATCGCCGCGACAATGACCAAGACCGCGTCTTCGGCGGGCTATGAGCTGGGCCTGCTGGCCGCCGCCGGGACGCTGACCATCATCCCCGGCGCCATCGTGATCTACTTTGTGCGGAACTATATCGCGAAGGGCTTTGCCCTTGGTCGGGTCTAGGGTCGGGTTAGAAACATGAGGAGGGTGTAATATGCTCAGCTGGATGGCCTGGACCTGGCCCACGGGTCTGTTCTTCATCGGGCTTTTCACCGCGATGGCGATCATCACGGTGATCGAGATCAAAAAGCCCGGCACCTCGGAGCGCAGGGGCGCGCTGGGGCTGACGACGACGCGGGGCGACAGGTTGTTTCTGACCATGCTTGGATCGGCCTATATTTTCCTCGCCTGGCTTGGGTTCATCGGCGAGCCGCTCTGGTGGCCGCTGGCCATATCGCTGGGCTGGGGCGTGTTTTGCTTCTGGAAAGTGTGAGAAACCGTTTTGAAAAACGAAACTCTTAGTATCTACTCACCCGACATAAAGAGTGAGCGAAACGTCGCGATTGGGATGGTATGAGACAGAAGAAGAAAAGCGAGCTGCTGACCGAGGTTGAGCTGGAGTTCATGACCCAGCTTTGGGCCTTGGGCGAAGGGACGGTGCGTGACGTGCTGGACCAGCTGCCCGAGGGGCGCAACCTGGCCTATACATCCGCCGCCACCATCCTGAAAATCCTTGAAACCAAGGAGTTCGTGACCAGCAAGAAGGAAGGCAAACGCCATATCTTCACACCGACGCTGGCCAAGGACGCGTATCAGACCCGTTCACTGAAAGACCTTTCCGCAAAGCTGTTTGACGACACGCCCGCCTCGCTGGTGGCGCGTCTGGTCAATGATGACAGCCTGACGGAGGAGGCGTTGGGGCAAATCCGGGCACTTGTGGATCGGAGGTTGAAAAATGATACCGGGTGACGCTCTCTTAGACGCTTTCCTCAATGCCAATATCCTGTTTATCGTCCTGTTCGCGCTTTGGCGCATGGCCCGTTTCGCACTTGAGCGAACCGCGCTGCGACATGCCTACACAACGCAGCTGAAACTGCTCAACACCGTGTTTCTTGCGATTGTGTTCTCTCCGTTTTTGATCCTCGGGCTGGGGGCCTTGCAAAACGCCCTGCTGGGGCCGGGCTTCAATGTGACCCTGTCTGACATGGTGGTGGCCCATTACCTCAATGGCGGCTTCGAGATGAAGGCCAGCGATTTCGAGCGGCTGTTGTCGCTGCGCGACACGTTCACCGCCGATGTGATGCGCGCGGGCAGCTGGGTGGCGATGGCCGCTATCGGGGCCTTCGTGATCGGTGTCGCTATCGGGGCCGTGCGGCTTGGGGTCTCGGTCTGTTGCCTGAGCAGGATCGTGGGTTCCAGCTATGCGTGGCGACAGTTTGGCCGGGTGAAAATCCGGCTGTCCGATCGCTGCCTTGTCCCCTTCTCGACACGCGGGCTGCGCAATTACTATGTGGTGATCCCGTCAAGCATGTTGGGCAATGCCGCCGAGATGCAGGTCTCCCTTGCGCATGAGTTTCAGCATTTGCGGCAGGGCGACATTGAGTGGGAAATCCTGCTGGAAGTGCTGAAACCCTTCTTCTTTCTCAACCCGGCCTATCACGCCTGGAAGCGGCAGGTGGAGGACCTGCGCGAGCTGAGTTGTGATCAGCAGGTTCTCAGCTCGGGCAAAATCACCATCGGCGACTATTGCGAGACCTTGCTGAGCGTGTGTCAGCAGACCCTGCGCCGGGACCGGACCTTTGTGGTGGCGGTGCCCAAGGTCACATTGGTCACTGCCGACCGCTCTGTGCTGCGAGGCGGCAAGATGAGCTTTCTTGAGCAGCGGATCACCACGCTGTTTGACGCGCGGCTGCTGCGCTACCCGCGCCTAGTCTATGCGGCGGCGGTCCTTCCGCTGCTGGCGGCGGTCCTGTTCACCGCAATGGCGATCCAGAGCCCCGGCGACTGGAGCCATGACCGGCTGATGCTGTCCACGGTGGTCAATCTTGAGCGGCTTGAGGCGATCAACCAGCTGACGACCTTTGGCCGCCTTCGGCAGTAGCATCAAACCCGCCACTTATCCGCGCAGGGGCAAAGTGGTGATTGCGCCGTAGAGATATAGAACGTACCATGAACAGATGGTACAATATTCGACGCAGCAAAAGCTCGCCATTTTGAGCGATGCGGCAAAATATGACGCGTCCTGCGCGTCTTCAGGCTCCACCAAACGCGACTCGCGGGCGGGCAAATCGCTGGGCTCGAATGAGGGCTCGGGGATATGCCACGCCTATGCGCCGGACGGGCGCTGCATCAGCCTGCTGAAAATCCTGATGACGAATTTCTGCATTTATGACTGCACCTATTGCGTGAACCGGGTCTCCTCGAATGTCGCCCGCGCCCGGTTTTCGGTGGATGAGGTGGTGAAGCTGACCATAGATTTCTACCGGCGCAATTATATCGAGGGGTTATTCTTATCCTCGGGCGTGATCCGCTCGCCTGACGCCACCATGTCCGACATGGTGCAGATCGCCCGCAAGCTGCGCAAGGAAGAGAATTTTCGCGGCTATATCCACCTGAAGACCATCCCCGACGCGGCCCCGGAGCTGATCGCGGAGGCCGGGCTGCTGGCGGATCGGTTGTCAATCAATGTGGAGCTGCCAACGGATGCGGCCGTGGCCCGGCACGCGCCCGAGAAAGACCCTGCCCAGATCCGCAAGGCAATGGCCGATGTCAGGCTGCGCAAGCAGGAGGCGCGAGAGCGCAGCTTTACTGGCAAACGCCCGCCGCGCTTTGCGCCTGCGGGACAATCGACGCAGATGATCGTGGGGGCAGATGGCTCGAATGACGCCACCATTCTGGGCCAGTCCACCCGGCTTTATTCTGGCTACAAGCTGAAGCGGGTCTATTATTCCGCGTTTTCGCCGATCCCGGACAGCTCTGCCAAGCTGCCGCTGATCAGCCCGCCCTTGCAGCGCGAACACCGCCTGTATCAGGCCGACTGGCTGCTGCGGTTTTACGGCTTTGATCTGGCGGAGATCACCTCTGTCACGCCCGATGGCAATCTGGATCTGGAGATTGACCCGAAGCTGGCCTGGGCCTTGCAGCACCGAGGGCTGTTTCCGCTGGATGTGAACCGCGCCAGCCGGGAGATGCTGCTGCGCGTGCCGGGTTTTGGCACCAAGACCGTGGGGCGAATTCTCAGCACGCGGCGGCACCGCGCGGTGCGCTATGAAGACATCGCCCGGATGGGTGGGTCGATGAAGAAGGCGCGCGCCTTTGTGACGGCGGGCGGCTGGTCGCCCGGCGCGCTGACCGACAGCGCAGATCTGCGCGCGCGCTTCGCCCCGCCGCCCGAGCAGCTGTCCCTGCTGTGAGCCAGTTCGTGCAGATCCCGCGCATCGGCGCCGCGGAGGCGTGGCGAGACGCGGCGCGCGGATTTTTGCAGCAAAACATCCCGCCCGAGGCGCTGATCTGGGGCGGCGCGGAGACGGCACCGGACCTGTTCGGGGGCGGCAGCGTGCGGGGCGCGGCGCGGCAGGTGAGCGTGCCGCGCAGCTTTCTTGCGCTGGCGGGCAGCGTGGTCTGGCACACCGACCCTGCGCGATTTGCCAGGCTCTACGCCTTTCTCTGGCGGCTGCGCGACACGCCGCATCTGATGACGGATCGCGGCGATCCTGATTTGGCCACCCTGCGCCGGATGGAGAAAAACGTGCATCGCTGCCAGCACAAGATGAAGGCCTTTGTGCGGTTCCGCGAGATCGGCGACCCAAAGGCCGCTCGGCGGTCCTTTGCGGCCTGGTTCGAGCCCACGCATCACACCGTCGAGCCCACCGCGCAGTTTTTCGCGCGGCGGTTTGGCGACATGGATTGGCGGATTTACACGCCGGGTATTTCGGTTCTGTGCGAGGGCGGCCGGTTGCGGTTTCTGAAAGATTGCCCCCGGCCCGACCTGCCCGAGGATGCCAGCGAGCAGCTTTGGGTCACCTATTTTCAGAACATCTTCAACCCGGCACGGCTGAAGGTCAAAGCCATGACCTCGGAGATGCCGAAGAAATACTGGAAGAACATGCCGGAGGCGGCGGCGATCCCGGAATTGATTGCCGCCGCCCCTGCCCGCGCCCGCGCGATGGCCCAGGCCGCGCCGACATTGCCGCCCGCGCGGGTCAAACAGGCGCAGGCGCAGCAGGCGCGGTTTGCCTCATCATGGACGCAAGACAGCGCGGCGCTGGTGGCGGAGGTGAACAGCTGCACCCGCTGCCCGCTGCATTGCGCGGCCACCCAGGCGGTGCATGGCGCGGGGCCGCCCGACGCGCGGCTGATGGTGGTGGGCGAGCAGCCCGGTGATCTGGAGGATTTGCAAGGCCTGCCTTTTGTGGGCCCTGCCGGGCAGCTCTTTGACGCGGTGGCGCGGGAGGTGGGGCTGGCGCGCGACGCGGTCTATGTGACCAACGCGGTCAAGCATTTCAAATATCGCGCACGCGGGCGGCGGCGCATTCACCAAAGTCCCGACCGGAGCGAGATCGCCGCCTGCGCGCCCTGGCTGGAGGAGGAGATCCGGCATGTCTCCCCACGGCTGATCCTGGCGCTGGGAGCCACGGCGGCCTTCGCGCTGACAGGCAGCGCCGCGCCGCTGGCGCAAAGGCGCGGGCGCGTGGAGCGCCGGGCGGACGGCGTGGCGGTGCTGATCACCTACCATCCCTCCTACCTGTTGAGGGTGCAGGACAAGGACAAGGAGGCAGCGGCGCAGGCGCGCGCGGCGTTTCGGGGCGATCTGGCGCAGGCCTGGGAAAGGGTGCAGCCGCGGCAACTTGCCCCTCGCGGCAGTCCCACTTATACCCGGCCCCAACGGCAACCTGAGCTAAGGACCCCCAAGCTATGAGCACCATCATCGACATTCACGCCCGCGAAATTCTCGACAGCCGGGGCAACCCGACAGTGGAGGTCGA
>CALFWN010000315.1 GCA_937928335.1 uncultured Litoreibacter sp.
GAACGCGGCGGTCAGAGGCATGGAGCGGAATAGCTTCTTTGATCCCTCCGTGCCGATACTGCGGCCAAGCACCCGGAACAAAAATGCGGCAACCGCAAAGATCACAAACCCCTGCACCGCCCAGCGAAAGAAAATCACGCCTGCGCGCGGCACGCCGTCAGTATCGGTGGGTTGGAAATAGTACCAGACGCCAAACACCAGCAACGCCGCTGCCAGCACAAAGCCAAATGCAACGCCAAAGGGCATATCGCGGAAGAAGGGGCGATTTCCGAAAGCCAGCTGTCCGCCAAATCGGAAGATATATGCCGCTGCAATCAAAGCGATCACCAAAAGCAGTGCCTTGGGAACGAAACTTAGTGATGTCCATGAAAGGAGAACGAAAGCACAGACGGCCAAAAGGATGGCGAAAACTATGAGAGCTCCGAGCGTACCTTGAAAAATCTGTCTTGTCATTTCGGATGCCTCAGCCGTGGGTTCGAAATGATCGACAGGATGTCAGCGGTCAGGTTCAGCAAAATATAGACCGCTGCGAAGATCAGGCAGCAGGCCTGTACCACGGGGATGTCTCTTTGCTTTACGCTATCGACAAAAAGCTGGCCAATGCCGGGGTAAACAAAAATAAACTCTACGACGACAACGCCGGTGATCAGAAACGCGAGGTTCAGCGCAATGACGGTGATCACCGGCGCCAACGCATTTGGCAGAGCGTGCTTCACGATCACACGCATTGGACTCAGGCCTTTCAGCCGCGCCATCTCGATATAGGGTGAGGCCAACAGGTTGATAATCGCGGCGCGGGTCATGCGCATCATCTGCGCGGTTACCGCCAGTGTTAGGACAAAGGCAGGTAAGAGCGTTCGCTCAAGACGTTCCCAACCAAACCAACTCATGCCTTCGTTTACATTGGAAAGCGATGGTAGGATCGGGTTCAAAACTGCGAGAAACAAGATCACGATGTAAGCCAAGAAGAACTCCGGGCTTGAGATAGCCGATAGCGTTGTGATGTTGGTCAACCGATCAAAAGCAGAGCCACGATAAAGTGCCGCAAGAATCCCCAGAAAAAGCGAAAGTGGGACAGAAATTGCTGCGGCAACACCTGCCAGATACAGGGTGTTCCAAAGTCGAGGTTTAATTTGCTGCGCGACAGTCTCAACATTGGCACCAAGGGCAGTAGAGCCGAAGTTGCTGGCGTGTTGGGCCTTGCTGAAAGCGATCCCGAAGTCACCGCGAATAGCACCATTCAGCCAGATCACATATCTCTCAATGGCGGGCGTATTTAGGCCAAGCTGTTCTTCAATAGCGGCCACTGCTTCTGGTGTTGCGCCCTGACCAAGTATGGCGTCGGCAAAATTACCTGGCAGAGAGTTCACGGCGACGAAGATGATGATGGAGACAACGAACAAGGTCACTATACCTAGCAGCAACCGCTGCACGATGATGCGGAATAGACCTGACAATGTTCTGTTAGCCCCCGGACTTTCTAACAAGTGCCGTCAGCGTAACGACATAAGGGGGTCTGTAAAGCCCTTGATGTGAAAAAAGCACCATGTTTTTTCACGGTGCGGGTGCCAGAACTTACAATCCCGTGCGCAGAAGATTTGTCACGCGCACCAATTCTGCGGTGATGCCCGGCTCTGACAAGGCGTGGCCAGCCGCGCCGATCAGGCTCAGCTGTGCCTTGTCCCACCCATCCGCCAGTTTATAGGCCGAATGAGGCGGGCAGATCATGTCGTAGCGGCCCTGCACAATGCTCGCCGGTATATGCTCGATCACATGCCGGTTGGCCAAGATCGCACCATCGCTATCAAGCCAGCCGCGATGGGTGAAATAGTGGTTCTCCAGCCGCGCAAAGGCGCGGGCATATTCAGCAGGGCTTTCGCCTGAGGTCGTGACCGACAGCGCGGCCAGAGCATTCTCCCACCCGGCCCAGGCGCGGCCATAGCGGATCTCTTGCTGCATATCGCCCGAGAAGAGCCGCCGCCCATAGGCCTCGATCATGTCGCCGCGTTCATCTTCGGGGATCAGGCTTTCAAACGCCTTCCACAGATCGGGGAAGAACTGCCCGGCGCCGCCACCGTAAAACCAGTCCAGCTCCGCCTGCGTCATCAGGAACACCCCGCGCAGGATCAGGTAGGAGACACGGTCGGGATGTGACTGCGCATAGATCAGTGCCAGCGTGGCCCCCCAACTGCCGCCGAACACAATCCAATCGTCGATGCCCAGCCCGTCGCGGATCATCTCGATATCGCGCACCAGATGCCATGTGGTGTTGTTCTCCACGCTGGCATGAGGCCGCGAACGCCCGCAGCCGCGCTGGTCAAACAGGATGATACGGTAATGGCTGGGGTCGAAATAGCGCCGCATCGTCGGGCTGCACCCGCCACCGGGGCCTCCATGCAGCACCACAACGGGCTGGCCGTCAGGATTGCCGCATTGCTCCACATAGATGCGGTGCCCGTCGCCCACCGACAGGACACGCTGATCGAACGGGTCAATCCCGGGATAAAGATGCGCCGCTGCGCGGTTTTGTCCTGACCTCACGTCCATAGCGACCTATATAACCCGACAGAGCGGCGAAACCACGTCGAAA
>CALFWN010000316.1 GCA_937928335.1 uncultured Litoreibacter sp.
AGGGCGGCAGTGCAGGAATGGGTCAGAAGGGCTTTGCGCGCGCCGGTCAGCTGCTCGATCTGGGCGTTGCATTTATGAGTATAATGCCCGTCGCCCGATAACTGCCCCTTGCGGATCGCGTGGGCAATATATTCGAATTCCTTGCCGACCGTGGAGGGGCGATTGAAGGGGATCTCAAAATTACTCATTGTCTCCCTCGTACTTTTTAAAAATGCGCTGTGCGCGAAGCCCAGCATCAGCGTATCTTTCTCTTGAGTAAAGCGCCGCGCCGGCTGAATTGAAAAGAATGATATCTACTTGAGATAGGCCTCGGTTTTCACATCGATGCGCCGCTGAGCGCCATAGGCAATTCGGGGCATCCCAAGCTTGTAGGAAATCGCGACCAGAAGCGGGTCGAGAAGTCCAAAGCGGCGGATACGTTCCTGCCATACGGCCTTTTTGTTGCTCAGCTTCAGCTTCAGCATCCCAAACCCGCCCAGATTGGGCAAAGGGTGCCCGCTTGGCGCGTATCCGGTCTGCTCCAGCAAGGGGCCGACGCGCCCTTCGACCAGCCCAATTTGATGGGGTGACAATTTGCGGCGCCATTGCTCGATCAAGGTGAGATCAGGGGCCGAATAGGTGGAATTCTCGTCATAGGTGGTCATGGCCGGGTCAAAAGACACGCCCATGAAGCTTGCCACACGGTCCAGCTCTGCCTCGGTGTTGCGGATCAGATCCTCATAGCGCAGGTCAATATGCTGACCCGGCTCCAGCCGTGGTGCCACAGTGCGCCAGCCGTTCTCTGTGTCGATCCAGTGGAATGCGCCGTGATAGACATCCCCAGCCCAGCCCATGCCGATGGAGGATCGCGCCACGTCGCGCGGGTCGCGCAGCATGTGAACAATGGGCACAGCGCCATACATGTCGAGCGCCGTATCAAGCGCGCGGTGGGTCATCAAAATCAGCCGCTCACCGCTGGCGCCTTGGGCCTGCAACTGGGCAATCAGGTCGTCGATCGTTTCTTTCGGCCCGAGCGTGTCAGAGCAGGTGATCTTAGCGGCCTGAAAGATGCGGTCGCGTTGCAGCCCGCCACGGTCAAGCACCCATTGCCCATCTGCATCACGTGACATGTAGTCAAACAGATAATCTGCCTCCCCCGGGCAGCTGAGGCCCGGATGGTTGTTCAGCATCAGGCGCAGCAGCGTGGTGCCGGATCTCAGCGCGCCGTAAACGATGACAAAATCTGTATCTACACTCATATCACACACTCGAAATAAGGGGACGGATCAGGCGTTCTTGAACGGGTCTTTATACCATCCAAGCTTCTGTTTCAGAATGGCCCAGAGGAAGGGCGGCTCGTGGATCACGTAGCGGTGGAAGCGGGCGCGGGGCTCTTTGATCAGCCGGTAGAGCCATTCAAAGCCGCCTTCGGTGATCCATGTGGGCGGGCGCTCGAATGTGCCGCTTTCATAATCAATGGTGCCGCCCAAAGGCAGCCACAGCTTAATGCTGGGCATCTGGTCGCGGTATTTCATGATGAATTTTTCCTGCCGCCCGCCTGCCAGCCCGACCAGGCAGGCTGTGGCACCCGAGGCGTTGACGGCTGCGATCATCCGCTCGATTTCCGCTGGATCAGTGTCGAAATTGAACGAGGGCGCATCCACACCCACAATGAAGTCGCGGCCCACTTTGGCATTCACATTCTTCATCGCCATCTCGGCCACGCCGGGTTTGCCGCCCATCATGAACAGGGTCATGTCGGGGTTGTCCTTGTGGTGCATGTAGAATTTCGGGAAGTAATCCGAGCCAGAGACGCGTTCCTGCACCGGAGTACCCAGCCATTTGGTGGCGAAATACATGATCTGACTGTCGCAGGTGATCACGTCGAACTTGTCGAGCAGGTCGTAGAACTCCCGATCCTGCTGCAGCTTCATGATCATGTCGACATGCAATGTCAGCATGGTGCCTTCGGTGAAGTTTTCCACCAGATCATCCATCGCGATGTCATGCACATAGGCGTTCAGCATCGGGACTTTTTTGTAGTCGGTGCTCATCTCAGGCCTCAACGCTGCGGGGGGTGATGTTGGTGCCCATATATTCGTTTGCCAAATCACGGGTCGAGGTGATGTTTCGCCGGCTGGACGCACCAAAGAGCACGGATTGCACGTTGGGCTGTCTGGAGATCCACTCGATCGCCTCGCGCGGCGGGATCGCACCCGAGGCCAGCACCGACATGGCAATGGCGCGCATCTCCTTGGTTTTCAGCGTATGCAGATAGGCATCCAACCCGCCCGACATGCGAAAGCCGATCTTGTTGATGTTGGAGCACACAATCGGGTTCTTGATCCCCTCTGCCTCCAGCGCCTCCATCAGCATCGGCGTGTTCATCGTGATGAAGCCGGCCTCAGCATTATAGGCTTTTTCAATATGGTCCTTGAACATGCGCAGGGAGTTGGTGAAGCCCAGACCCAGCAGCAGGTCGGTGAAGACGTTTTGCATGAAAATCACTGGCGTATTGAGGCCTTTGAACATCTTCATTTCCGCATCAACCAGCACCTGCACGATGCCCTCGACATCCTTGGTGGCCAGCGCCTTGCCGCTTTTCATGATCGTGCTCATCAACCCGCCATCGGGCATGAAATGTGTGATCGCGCCGACCATGCCGTGATCTGTCACCGCATTGGCGTATTTATGGGCATAGGGCATACAGGGGTAGAAGATGAAATCCTCATAGCGTTTGGGGTTGGCGCGCATCACGTCGCACACCTCAGACACCCGGTCATGGGTGGTGCACATGAAGGTGCGGATGCCCTCATCATAGGCGGCGTCCAGCACCTCCATGATGGCGCTGGTTTCCTGAAAGCGCATGGCTTGGCTGCGGGCTTTCTCTTCGGACATGTGGTTGATGCCGAAAAACTGGTTATCGCCGAACAAAAGCGGGTCCATCTGGTCTCTCCTTGATGTCAGGCGTTAGCTGCGGGCAAACCAGCCGCGTTTCTTCGCGGGGGCCTCAGCGGGGGTTTTGGGTTTGATCACGGCCGGGGCGGCCTCATGGTCTGCAAGGATCAGCGCGATGGCCTTGTCGGTCATGGCCGCCGAGCGGAACGTGTTTTCCGCGGCTTCAGCCTTGCCGTCGCGCACCGCCGAGATGAACGCATCAAGCTGGTTGGAATATTCCTCCCCGCGCATGTAGAACCACGGGTCTTGCGTCAGCTCTGTGGTGTATTTGACGTTCCAGCCCTTGTTATAGCCCTCCAGCCCCTGCACCGGTTCGCGCAGGTAGAGCTGGCATTCCTGGCGGTCGGCATAAAGCCTGCCATTGGTGCCGATCATCGAGATCTTGGTCGACATCTTGCGGTGCGACTCGTCGGACCAGTTGACCGACAATTGCGCCGTTGG
>CALFWN010000317.1 GCA_937928335.1 uncultured Litoreibacter sp.
GATGTTCTTGCCCGTTGCCGCAGCCACCACCGAGTGATGGATATGCATCGCGGACCCCGGCTCGCCCTCGATGGGCTTGGCCATGAAGGTGGCAAAACAGTCATGGCGCAAAGCGGCCTCGCGGATCAGGCGTTTGAAGTAGAAAATCTCGTCGGCCAGCTTCACCGGGTCGCCGTGGCGCAAATTGATCTCCAGCTGCCCCGCACCGCCTTCCTGGGTGATGCCGTCGATCTCGAAGCCCTGCATCTCGGCAAAGTCGTAAATGTCGTCAATCACCGGGCCGAACTCGTCCACGGCGGACATGGAATAGGCCTGCCGTGCGGCTGCCGGGCGGCCAGAGCGCCCCATCATGGGCTGAATGGCCTCGGCGGGGTTGATGTTGCGGGCGACCAGAAAGAACTCCATCTCGGGGGCCACCACGGGGGTCCAGCCCTCTTTGTGGTAAAGCGCGCAGACCCGCTTGAGCACGTTGCGTGGGGAAAACGGCACCGGGGCACCCGCCTGATCAAAGGCGTCATGGATCACTTGCAGCGTCCAGTCACCCGTCCACGGCGCGGCAGAGGCCGTGTCCATATCGGGTTTCAACACCATGTCCGGCTCGGTAAAGCCCTCTTCGCCCGCGGCCTCCCCCCAGCCGCCGGTGATGGTCTGGAAATAGATCGAGTTGGGCAGGAAAAACTGTGATTGTTTGGCAAATTTCGTCGCAGGCACCGCCTTGCCGCGGGCAATGCCGGGCAGGTCGGAGATCACGCATTCCACCTCATCGAGCCGCCTGTCCTTGAGGTAAAGCCTGGCGGCCTCGGGCAGCGCGTCCATCCAGCTGTCAGCCATGCAGCGCCCCGCGCTTTTGTTTGAAGAAGGTGGCAATCTGGCCCGCCAGAGCCGCGTTGTGATCGGGCTCTGACAGCCGCGACTGGGCCTGATCCATTACCGTGTCGGCATAATCCGCCGTGCCGCGCCGCAGCGCCACATAATCGGCGATCACCGGGGCTTTGAACTCTGGATGCGGCTGCACGGTGAATGCGCGGTCATCATAGACCAAAGCGGCATTGGCGCAGAAATCACTGGAGGCCACGACCTGCGCGTCCTCGGGCAGCCTGGTGACCTGATCCTGATGCCAGGCGTTCAGCCTGACCGTGCCCAGGCCGTCAAACGCGTAGTCGTTCAGCCCCAGCGCCCAGCCGCCCCCGAATTTCTCCACATGGCCGCCCAGCGCCTGCGCGATGATCTGGTGGCCAAAGCAAATGCCCACCATCGGCACCCCCGCCGCGTAGCTGTCGCGAATGAACTCGGTCAGCGGCGCAATGAAAGGATGGTCTTCATAGGCCCCGTGTTTGGAGCCCGTAAGAAGCCAGCCGTCGCATTCGGTGACGCTGCCGGGAAATTGCATGAATTCAACGTCGTAATTGACGAAGCTGAAGCCGTTGCCGTCCAGAAGCTGTGCGAACATGTCGGGGAAGGTGCCGTGTCTGGTCTCGACCTCGGGCATGGTGTGGCCGCATTCGAGGATGCCGATTTTCATTGGAGAACTCTTTGGTTGTGTCGAGGAAGGTTAGCCGAGGATGCGGGCTATGGGAAGTTGCCAGCCCTCAGACCGTGTCGAGATACAGATCGATCCGCTCCGCCTCGCTCAGCTCTGCGTAATATTGCGCCTCTTGTTTCTTGGTCATCACGTAGTTGCGGATCAGCTGTTTGGGCAGCAGGCGTTGCGTCAGCGGGTCGCTTTCAAAGGCACAGACAGCCCCGTCCCAGGTGGTCGGCAGCTGCGCCAGCCCGGCCTCATAGGCGGAGCCTGTCACCGGGGCGGGGGCGTGCAGCTTGTCCTCAATGCCCAGCAAGGCGGCCCCCAGAACCACGGACAGCATCAGATAAGGGTTGATGTCACCGCCCGCGACGCGGTGCTCGATCCGGCGCGCGTTCGGGTCGCCTGCGGGCACGCGGATCGCCGTGGTGCGGTTCTCATACCCCCAGCCGATGCCGGTGGGCGCGTGCGATCCTGGCGTGAAGCGGTCATAGCTGTTGCCATGCGGCGCAAAAACCAGTGTCGAGGCAGGCATGGCGGCCAGACAGCCCGCAATGGCATGGTGCAACAGCGCCGTTCCGGCCTCGCCGCCATCATCGAAAATGTTGCGCCCGTCTGCATCAAGCACCGAGAAATGCGTATGCAGCCCGGTCCCGGCCTGCTCTGCATAGGGTTTGGCCATGAAGCTCGCGGCGAAGCCGTGTTTGCGGGCCAGCCCGCGCACCAAGAGCTTGAACAGCCACGCGTCATCGGCGGCTTTCAACGCGTCCGGGCAATGGCTCAGATTGATCTCATATTGCCCCATACCCCCTTCAGAGATTGCGGCCTCGGCGGGGATATCCATGATCTCGCAGGCGTCGTACAGCTCGGTGAAGAAGCCATCAAACGCATCCAGCGCCCGCAATGACAGGACCTCGCCGCCCAGCCGCCTTTTGCCGGAGCGGGGCGAGGGCGGGGGCTGCAGCGTGTCGCCTGCATCATCAATCAGGTAAAATTCCAGCTCGGTCGCCACCACCGGGGTCCAGCCCCGCGCGGTGTATTGGTCGAGCACCGCTTTCAGCGCGTGGCGCGGATCGCCCGCGAAAGGTGTGCCGTCATCAAGAAACATCCACATCGGCAGCAGCGCTGTAGGGGTGGAGAGCCAGGGCATCGGCACAAAGCCCCGCTCAGTGGGTTTGAGCACCCCGTCCGCGTCGCCCGAGGCGAAGACCAGCGGGCTGTCTTCGATGTCGTCGCCCCAGATATCAACATTGAGCACCGACATGGGCATCCGCGAGCCGTCGCTCAGCAGCTTGTCTCCGAAGCGGGCCGGCATCCGTTTGCCGCGGGCCTGACCGTTGAGGTCAGAGACCGCCGCGCGGATGTTGCGGATCTCGGGATGCTCGGCAAGCCAGGTGTTCATCTGTGGTCCTCAGCAGCGGTCGGCGACGGTCAGCCTGGGGCCACTTGGCAGGGTGCGCGTCAGGGCGTCAAGGCCCTGCGCGCGTTAGCCGTTCAGCCGGTCGATCACCCGTTGGCGCGCCAAGGCGCTGTCGCGGTCATTGATCCCCAGCAGAGGTGCGATCATGCGGATCAGGCTGTCCTCGTCGTCAGAGCGGCTGCCATCGGCCAGGGCCAGCTCCCAGATGTCCTCGATCACGCTGTCGCGTTGTTCGTGGGCGGTGTGGTCCTTGATGGCGCGGGTGAAGCGCACGGTGTCGGGGGCCTCGGTCTCCAGCACCTCGGCATCGCCGCGCAGCCGGGCGGCGTCGGCATCGGTGATCTGGTAGCGGCGCGCCAGGATCAGGTCGATACGGGAGGCCTCGGAGGCGTCATAGGAACCATCCGTGCGGGCCAGCCGAACGAGCAGGGCGGCCAGCGCCAGACGGGCATCGGTTTCGGGCAGCGGGTCGGGGGTGTCGCCCGTGAGGACTTTCAGCAGCGCGTCAAACATCTACGGGTCATAGCCTTCTACGATCACCATATTGGCGGTGGCGGCGCCGTCGCGGATGGCTTTGGCGCTTTGATATTCGGGGCTGTTATAGCAGGCCTGTGCGGTGGCGAGGTCCTTGAATTCGATCACCACGGTCCGTGGGGCGGGCTGGCCTTCCACGGCGGTCTGATCGCCGCCGCGCACCAGAAACCTGGCGCCGTATTTGGCGAAAGGTGCAGCATTGGCCTCGCGGTATTTCTGGTAGGCGTCTGGGTCGGTCACGGTCGCGTTGGCGACCCAATAGGCTTTGGGCATCTGAGGCTCCTTCGGGGCTCCTGAGGAAAAGCGACGCATGCGCCGCTTTGCGTTAAGCATATGTTTTCGAAAGGATTTCGAAAATTTGTTAACCCAATGGTAACCTGCCCTGCCGCGATGTCCAGTCGGCTCAAACCAAACGTGATACGTCCTTGGCGGCGCGCACGAAATCGGCAAAGAGCGGATGGGGCGCGAAGGGTTTGGACTTCAGCTCGGGGTGGAACTGCACGCCGATAAACCACGGGTGATCCTTGACCTCGACAATCTCAGGCAGCGCGCCATCGGGCGACATGCCCGAGAAGATCAACCCCTGTTTCTCCAGCTCTTCGCGGTATTTGATGTCGACCTCGTAGCGGTGGCGGTGGCGCTCCTCGATGGCGGTGGTGCCGTAGACCTCGGCCACGCGTGAGCCTTCCATCAGCGTCGCGTTATAGGCGCCCAGCCGCATCGTGCCGCCCTTGTCATCGCCTTCCTTGCGCTTGACCTTATGGTTGCCCTGCACCCATTCCTTGAGATGGTAGACCACCGGCTCGAAGCGTTTCTTGCCCGCCTCGTGGTCAAATTCTTCCGATCCGGCGGTCTCGATACCCGCGAGGTTTCGCGCGGCCTCGATCACGGCCATCTGCATCCCCAGACAGATGCCCAGATAGGGGATCTTATGCTCGCGGGCATATTGCGCGGCCTTGATCTTGCCTTCCGTGCCGCGCTCGCCAAAGCCGCCGGGCACCAGAATAGCGTGGTAGCCCTCAAGATGCGGAGCCGCGTCCTCGCGGTCAAAAATCTCTGCATCGACCCATTCGATTTTCACCTTCACACGGTTTTTCATGCCGCCGTGGGTCAGCGCCTCGTTGATCGATTTATAGGCGTCCTCCAGCTGGGTATATTTGCCGACAATGGCAACCCTGACCTCGCCCTCGGGGTTGTTGACCCGGTCTTTGACATCCTGCCAGACATTGAGCTTGGGCTTGGGAGCGGGCGTGATGCCGAACGCGTCCAGCACGGCCTGATCCAGCCCCTGTTCGTGATAGGCCAGCGGCGCCTCGTAGATGGATTTCAGGTCATAGGCGGCAATCACGCTTTCCTTGCGCACATTGCAAAACAGCGCCAGCTTCTCGCGTTCCTTTTCGGGGATCTCATGCTCGGACCGGCAGACCAGAATATCGGGCGCGATGCCGATGGATTGCAGCTCCTTGACGGAGTGCTGGGTGGGCTTGGTTTTCAGCTCGCCCGAGGCGGCAAGATAGGGCAGCAGCGTGAGGTGCATGAACAGGCATTCGCCGCGCGGGCGTTCATGGCTGAATTGGCGGATCGCCTCGAAAAAGGGCAGCCCCTCGATATCGCCGACAGTGCCGCCGATCTCGCAGAGCATGAAATCGACCTCGTCATCGCCGATCTTGATGAAGTCCTTGATCTCGTTGGTGACATGCGGGATCACCTGAATGGTTTTGCCCAGATAATCGCCGCGCCGTTCCTTTTCGAGGACGGTGGAATAGACCCTGCCCGAGGAGATGGAATCGCTATTGCGGGCCGCGACCCCGGTGAAACGCTCGTAATGGCCCAGATCCAGATCGGTTTCGGCCCCGTCATCGGTGACAAAAACCTCGCCATGCTCAAAGGGCGACATGGTGCCGGGATCGACGTTGAGATAGGGGTCGAGCTTGCGCAGCCGCACCGAATAGCCCCGCGCCTGCAACAGCGCGCCAAGTGCGGCCGAGGCCAGCCCCTTGCCAAGCGAAGACACAACGCCGCCGGTAATGAATATATATCTCGCCATGTGCCGATGCGCCCCGCGTCCAAGTGTTTTTATGGTGTTTCAGGGCGCTCAGATGCCCTTACTCACGGGATTTAAGACATAAAGGATTCGGGGCCATGCCGCAACCACGGGCAGCCGCTTTATCCCCAGAAAACGACAAGATCATGTGGAGGCTGTCGCGTAAGCCCCCAGAATTGGTAGGGTTTTGTGGCCTGCCTGCTGCCAGATGCGCGGCCTATTCGTCGATGCGTGGCGGCGTCAGAGGTGCGTCACCTGTGGTGGGTGGCAACAGCACATCGCCTGAGGGGATGGTGGTCTCATCCGTGGTGGCAGGCGGCAGCAAACCGTCGCCATCCAGCACCGAGCCGCCAGTGCTGTTTTGTGTGGCCAGCACTGTCAGCGTGATCGAGGTGATCACAAACGCAATCCCGAAGAGCCAGGTCAGCTTGCCCAATGCGGTGACTGCCGGGCGACCGCTCACGCCACCACCGCCGCCGCCAATACCCAGACCACCGCCCTCGGAGCGTTGGATGAGCACGATCCCGATCAGGCAAAGCGAGATGATCAGGTGGATGGTCAGGACAATGTTTTCCATAGACGGATGCGGCCTTCGCGTTCGAGTTGGCGCGTATGTAATCCTGCCATCGCCCGCACGCAACCCATGACGCGCCAAATGACCCGTTGATCGGGCATTTGAGGGTTTCGCCTGCGCAGCCACCCGGCTATACGGGCGCGGGTTTCAATCCAATTCGGACAATCAGGGGAAGTATCATGGCCAATGTCGTCGTTGTCGGCGCCCAATGGGGCGACGAGGGGAAGGGCAAGATTGTCGACTGGCTGTCGGAACGCGCCGATACGATCGTGCGGTTCCAGGGCGGCCATAATGCGGGCCATACGCTGGTGATTGACGGCGAGGTGTTCAAGCTGAACGCGCTGCCCTCCGGCGTGGTGCGGGGCGGCAAATTGAGCGTCATCGGCAATGGCGTGGTGCTGGACCCGTGGCATCTGGTCAATGAGATTGCCTCGATCCGCAAACAGGGCGTGGATATCTCGCCGCAGACGCTAATGATCGCCGAGAACACGCCTTTGATCCTGCCGATACATGGCGAGCTGGACCGCGCACGTGAGGAAGCCGCATCGAAAGGCACCAAGATCGGCACCACCGGGCGCGGCATCGGGCCTGCCTATGAGGACAAGGTGGGGCGGCGCTCGGTGCGGGTGGCCGATCTGGCGGATGCCGCGACGCTGGAGGCCCGCGTGGACCGCGCCCTGCAGCACCACGACCCGCTGCGCAAGGGTTTGGGCATCGCCCCTGTGGACCGCGACGCGCTGGTGGCACAGCTGCGCGAGATCGCGCCGCAGATCCTGCCTTATGCCGCCCCCGTGTGGAAAGAGATGAACGAGCGCAAGAAACGCGGCGAGCGGATCTTGTTTGAGGGCGCGCAGGGCGCGTTGTTGGATATTGATTTCGGGACCTACCCGTTTGTGACCTCCTCCAATGTGATTGCGGGCCAGGCGGCGACCGGGGTGGGCGTGGGGCCGACCTCGATTGATTATGTGCTGGGCATTGTGAAAGCCTATACGACGCGCGTGGGCGAGGGGCCGTTCCCGACCGAGCTGGACGATGCTGACGGGCAGCGTTTGGGGGAGCGCGGACATGAGTTTGGCACCGTGACAGGGCGCAAGCGGCGCTGTGGGTGGTTTGACGCCGCATTGGTGCGCCAGACCTGCGCGACCTCGGGGGTTACGGGGATCTCGCTGACCAAGCTGGATGTGCTGGACGGGTTCGAGACGCTGAAGATTTGCGTGGGCTACATGCTGGACGGGGCGCGGCTGGATTACCTGCCGATGGCCTCCGAACAGCAGGCGCGCTGTGAGCCGGTCTATGAAGAAATGCCCGGCTGGTCGCAATCGACCGAGGGCGCGCGCAGCTGGGCGGAGCTGCCAGCGGAGGCCATCAAATATGTGCGCCGCGTGGAGGAGTTGATCGACTGCCCGGTCGCACTACTGTCTACCTCGCCGGAGCGGGAAGACACCATTCTGGTGACCGACCCTTTCGCCGATTGAGGCGCTGAACAAGGACAAGACATGGCCCTGAGCTACAAAGCCCGCAAACGCTGGTCGCTGCTGTTACTGGTGGTGGGGCTGCCTGTCTATATCATCGTGGCGGTGACGCTGGTGGGGCTGCTGGAGCGCCCGTCCTTCGTGCTGGAGCTGCTGATCTATCTGGGCCTGGGCGTCGTCTGGGCCTTGCCGTTCAAGTTCCTGTTCAAAGGCATTGGCCAGGCCGACCCCGACCAGAAGTAACGCACTGCGCCGCGCTGCCTATAGGCTGTGTCTGGCCGGGGCGCGCGGGGGCGGGGATGTATGCCTTGCGACATGTCGCCAAAGGAATACACTCAGACGATATCCAATTTACAATTCAACCATCCTCGGGGGGAGCCAATATGTCTGTCACGCTCAATCGTCGTCATTTTCTTGCCAGCACCGCAGGTTTCATTGCATTGCATCCGTTCTCGGCCAATGCGGCAACCAATCAGGCGCATCTGCGGATCATGGAGACGACGGATCTGCATGTGCATGTGTTTCCTTACGACTATTACGCCGACAAGCCGCGCGATACGGTCGGGCTGGCGCGCACCGCGTCGCTGATCAAGGCGATCCGGGATGAGGCGTCCAATGCGCTGCTCATTGACAATGGCGACTTCCTGCAAGGCAACCCGATGGGCGATTATATCGCCTATGAGCGCGGGATGAAGGACGGGGATATGCACCCGGTCATCGAGGCGATGAACACGCTGGGCTTTGATGCCTCGACCCTGGGCAACCATGAGTTCAACTATGGGCTGGAGTTTCTGACCAAGGCGCTGGCCGGGGCCAATTTCCCGGTGGTCAACGCCAATGTCGTCAAGGAGATGGGCAGCGACCCGACAAAGGACAAAACCCTGATCCCGCCCTATGTGATCCTGGATCACAAGGTCACAGACGGGGCGGGGGCCACGCATGATATCAAGATCGGCCTGATCGGCTTCGTGCCGCCGCAGGTTATGGGCTGGGACCGCCGCCATCTGGAAGGCAATGTGCAGGCCCGCGACATTCTGGAAACCGCAAAGGCCTATCTGCCGCAGATGAAGGAGGCGGGGGCCGATATCATCGTGGCGCTGTCGCATTCCGGTATCGGCGCCGCGCAGGCCACCGACGGGATGGAGAACGCATCTATCCCGCTGGCTGGCATGGAGGGGATCGATGCGATCCTGACGGGCCATTCCCATCTGGTTTTCCCGTCACCGGATTACGCCGAATTTGCAGGGGCTGACGTGGATGCGGGCACGCTGATGGGCACGCCTGCGACAATGGGCGGGTTCTGGGGCAGCCATATGGGGCTGATTGACCTGCTGCTCGAGAAGGATGGCAATGCGTGGCGGGTGGTTTCCGCCGAAAGCGAAGCGCGGCCTATATCCAAACGCAATGAGGACCGCTCCGTCACTGCGCTGGTGGAAAGCGACGCGGCTGTTCTGGCCTCCGTCCAGCAGGAGCATGATGAAACGCTGGCCTATGTGCGCCGCGCGGTGGGCAAGACCGATGCGCCGCTGCACAGCTATTTTGCGCTGGTGGCTGATGATCCCTCGGTGCAGATCGTCTCGATTGCGCAGCTTTGGTATATCGAGCAGATGATGAAAGGCACCGAGCATGAGGGCCTGCCGATCCT
>CALFWN010000318.1 GCA_937928335.1 uncultured Litoreibacter sp.
CGTGTGACGCGACCCATGCGCCGAGCGTGTTTGTGATCTTCTGTTTGGGAAACACCGTCGTCATGAAGGCGTTATGCGCGGTGGAGTAATCCACCATCCCCAGCCTTGCGGCCAGTTTGGGGGCCTGCGCGGTGGAGAACCCCTCGAAACGGATATCGCCGATGGAAGACAGGATCTCGCGGGCGCGGTCGGCGCGGAAATTCAGGCAGAACAGCCCGTCGCCGTCTTTCATGCCTTTGTAGCCGGTGATCACCGAGGGCGGGATGAACTCGTCGGTTTGATCATTGCCGTAAGCGTCACGAATAACCGAAAGAGGGTCTGCGTAGCTTCGGCCCTTGGCATGGACCATCGCGCCATAGGCTTTTTCGACCCTATCCCAGCGGTTATCGCGGTCCATTGCAAAATAGCGCCCGCCCACGGTCATGATTTTCGCGCCCTCGGGCAGGGCGTCCTTGAGCGTTTTGAGGTGGGCTCTTGCTGATTTGGGAGCCACGTCGCGCCCATCGGTGATGGCATGGATGACCACGGGCACGCCTGCGTCTGCCACAGCCTTTGCGGCGGCAATCATATGGCTGGTATGGCCGTGCACGCCGCCGTCAGAGACAAGGCCCATCAGATGCGCGGTCCCGCCATTGGCTTTCAGGGTGGCGATGAAATCGAGAAGGGACTGTTGTTCGAAAAAGCTGCCATCCTCAATGGCCAGATCAATCTGGCCCAGATCCATCGCAACGACACGTCCCGCCCCGATATTCGTATGCCCGACTTCGGAATTGCCCATCTGGCCCTTTGGCAAACCCACATCAGGGCCAAAGGTGATCAGTGTGGCATTGGGGCATTCAGACATCACACGGTCAAAATTTGGGGTTTTTGCCAGCAATGGGGCGTTCCCTGCCTCGGTGTCGGACAGGCCCCAGCCGTCAAGAATGCAAAGAACCACAGGTTTCGGGATACTCATCAGCGCTCGTCCTCATTTGAGGCATAAGTTACGCTTTGATGGCTGGACCCACAACCACCTGCCGCCGCCCGATGGGCCTGGCCGGGCTTCCGGCAACAACTGAGCCCGCATCTATGTCACGCGTCACCACCGCGCCCGCGCCGATGATGGCCCCGTCGCCAATGTCCACGCCGGGCAGCACGGTCGCATTGGCCCCGATCCAGACATCATGCCCGATGTTGACGGGGTGCTCTGTCATCGGTTGCTTTGTGACCGGGGTGCCGGCGTGGAAATCATAATTCGCGGCGGTGATGGTCACGTTGGGGCCAAGCAAGAGATTGTCGCCCGCCGTGATCGTGCCGCGTATCTGTCCTGCCCAGAGGCTGCAATTTGCCCCGATATGAGCCCCGTGACCCAGCCGGATATTGCCTGCATTCGCGAAAGAGGCGGTGGGGCTGATCGTGCTGGACCCTTGCGTGCGCAGCGCCCTGCGCGGGGTGACATGGGTGTGGTTGTAGTAGTTCAGGATGCGAAACAGATGCAGCCAGGCACGAGGATCAAGCATGGATCGGATTGCCCGAAACCGCCTTTTCCCAAGGGTTAGGCTCTGTTTCTGTATTTTCCCCTCCGGGAGGAGAACGACTGCGTGTTCAGCGATGATGGTCATCGGACAGTCCAAAACGACAGGCATTCATGACCACACCGATACAGGGTTTCTGCTCGGATATCAGCCGTTCGGCCCGATCGATCTGATCCACCGTGGAGTGATCGGCGCGGGCGACCAAAAGGGCCGCATCATAGAGATCGGCGGCGGCAACGATATCATCGACGGCCAAGACCGGGGGCAGGTCAAATATCATCAGATCAGGCTCGAACTCCCGCTCGATCTGGTTGACCAGCGCGCGGGCCCGCAGCGTGCCCAGCGCTTCGGCGGCGTGTGGCTCTGGCTGCGTGAACAGGCTGAGCGCCAGATTATGGCCGATCCGTACCGCCGTGCTGTCAAACTCGCGGCGTGTCCCGGTCAGGGCGGTCTGGCGCGCGGTGGGGCCTTTGATGGCAAATTGATTGCACAGCTCGGGCCTGCGCAGGTTGAGATCAAACAGCATGATCTTGAGGTCGATCTGACTGGCGAGCCCGATGGCCAGGCGAGTGGCCAAGGTGGAGGTGCCACAGCCCTGGGTGGGAGAGGTCAATGCAAGTTTGCGGATGCCGTCCTGGCGCATCTGCCGCAGAAGCCGGGAGCGCAGAAGGTCAATCGCAGCCTGCGCCTGAGGGTCGATGGGCTGCCGTACCGGGGCGGTGGCGGGAATGGTGGCCTCGTTCAATCGCAACCATGCGCGGGTCGGGTCCGATTTGGCCCTGTGCCACTGGATTTCCGGCAGGGCCTCCTGCGCTGGTTGGGTTTTCGTGGCCGCGAACAGCTCTTTGGAGTTGGTCAGATGTTGCATCAATGGCTCCGTTTCAGGCGGGTCGCAAAGTGGGGATCACGGCATAGGGACGCATGTTAAGGCTGACCTCGATGTCGCGGGGACGGCGGATCAGAGTGTCAGCGCGTCCGCGCAGGATGGCCGTGCCAAGTGCGATGATGAAGGACAGCGCGATGCCACCTGCCAGCGCGATTTTCTGTCGCGGACCTTCAGGGAGCGTCGGTGGGGTGGCGTGTTCGATAATGGTCAGGCGCGAGTTGTTTTCACGTGCTCCGCGCCGCGCCTCGACTGCGGCGGCATCCAGTCTTGCAACAGCGGCTTTGTAGTGCGCTTCGGCCAGATCATATTCCCGCTCAAGCGCGGTAAGGGTCAAGCTGTTGGCGGGGATTTCCGAGAGGCGTGCGTCGATCCGGGCCAGTTGTTCGGCAACATCTGTCAGCTCTGCCAGCGGGGCGTTTTCATCTGCGGGGGTAGCGGTGACATGGTCCAGCCTAGAGGCCAGCGCCCGCACCGTGGGATGGGTTTCCGCAAAGAGCCCGCGCGCGGCACCCAGCTCGGTCGTGAGGCGCTCGCGGGTGGTGTCGGTCAGGGAGGACGGGCCACGCAGCGTTTCGCGGTGGATCAGGATTTTGCGCAGGTCGAGATAGCGCCCGGTATCCTCTGGCAAGGTCCCGGCATTGGCCTGTTTGAAGCTGAGCAGCGCCGCGAATTCGGCGTCCAGACGGGTTTTGCTTGCGGTGACCTCGTCGCGGAAGAACTGAAGCGCGTCGGTGATGCGTTCGGCGGCTATATCCCGGTTCTCGGCCAGCACCGTCTGGGCCAGCTGGTTGGCGGCATCGGTGGCGAAGGCGGCGTCTGGATCGGTGACGGAAATGGACATTGTGGTGGCCCGGTCCCGGCCCGCAACGGTCTTGAATGTGACGGCCTTGCGAAACTGCTCGACCGGGATTTCTGCATTGAGGGTATCGAGCAGTTTGGCGAGGCGCGCCTGCGTGGTGACGCGATTCTCGATGCGTTGCAGATGCGCGGGACCGGCGACAAGGTCGGCCGTGGCATTGGCGCTTTGGGCGAGGGAGGGAGCCTCCTCCATCAGCAGGGCAGTGGCGGTCATGGGGATTTTCAGGAAGGCCGTGCCGATGATCGTGGCGGCGGTGAGACACATGAAAATGCCCGCCGCCATTGGCAGCTGCCGGAGCATCAGCCAGCGGATATATTTGCGATCAGACGGGGTCATGGGCCGGGCCGCTTTGATAGGTTTCTGCAAAATGTGCGATACTCATGACGGGCCTTCCGGCGGTTGATTTCCTTTGCCGATCAGAGCCTTGAAAACTTAAGACATAATTAATCCAATTCGTTTCTTTTTGAGCTGCGGCGCGTGAGTGCGTGCGCGACACAGTGAAGCAAACAGGAGCGTTTTTCTTTTGAACGTCGGAGACCGTGGGTGCGTCTCGAGAGTGACGGGGAATCGGGTGGGGCCGCGTATCTTGCGCGGTTGACCAGAGATATTGCACGAACCGGAGGACCCCACCGATGACATCGAAACGAATTCTCGCCGTCGCCTCGAAAGGCGGACATTGGAGGCAGATGCTCGCGTTGAGCGGC
>CALFWN010000319.1 GCA_937928335.1 uncultured Litoreibacter sp.
ATCATCCGCAACACCGAAAACGGTCAGTTCGTGATTGGCGCATTATTCCGTCGGGAGCGCGAGAACCCCGGCCCGAAACTGCAGATGAGCTCGGATGCGGCCGAGGCTTTGGGAATGCTGGCAGGCCAGCCCACCGAGATATCGGTGGTGGCTTTGCGCAAGGAAGAGGTGGCCCCGGTGCTGCCGACCGACACCGAGGCGCTGGACGCCGCCGCTGAGGAAGGTCTGGACGCAGATGCCGTTCTGGCCGGTGTTCCTGCATCCGAGAGCATCGACGCCACGACACTGGACACGGTCGAGGCCGCGACCGCAGCGATTGACCGCGCCGATGATGGCGCCATTGACGTTGCAACCGCCGCACCTGCGCCAGCGGCAACCGCCCCTGTTGCGACACCCGCTGCAGCCACCCCCGCCCCAAGCGGCGCAGGACTGGAAAAAGCCTTCATCCAGATCGGCATCTTCTCGGTCAAAGGCAATGCCGATAGCACAGCAGACAGCCTGCGCAGCGCGGGCGTGCTGCCCATCGTGAAAGAGCAGGAGAACCAGGGCAAGCCGTTTTACCGCGTTCTGGTCGGCCCCGCGACAAGCAACAACGAGCGGGCGGCATTGCTTAAAACGGTCAAGGGGCTAGGATTCACCGACGCCTATTTCGTTACGAACTGATCACCACAGGAGCTTCATCCGTGACCCGTGTTGCCTCGTTTTTCTTCGCGCTGCTGCTGAGCACCCTGCCCGGCTGGTCCTTTGACACTGCCGCCAAATCGGCCATTGTTCTGGACGTGCGCACCGACCAGACGTTGATGGAAAAGAACGCCGACATGGCGCTGCCGCCTGCATCCATGTCAAAGCTGATGACGCTGAATATGGTGTTCGAGGCGCTTGATGACGGGCGGCTGACGCTTGACAAGCCATTGCCTGTCTCATCCGAGGCGGCCGCCTATGGCGGCTCGACAATGTTCTTGCAGGTGGGCGACCGCCCGACGGTGGAAGATCTGATACGGGGCGTGATCGTATTGTCCGGCAATGACGCCAGCACGGTGCTGGGCGAAGCACTGGCAGGCTCTGAGCCCGCATTCGCGCAGCAAATGACCATCCGCGCCCAGGAGCTTGGCATGACCAGCTCGACCTTTGCCAATGCCAATGGATGGCCTGCCGCCGGCCACAGAATGTCGATGCGCGACCTGGCAATTATTGCCAAACGGCTGATCACGGTCTTCCCGCAATATTACGGCTATTTCGCCGAAAAAGAGTTCCAGTATGAAGACAGCCCACCCGCCAACAAGCTCAACCGCAACCCGCTCCTGAAACTCAATATCGGGGCGGATGGCTTGAAAACGGGCCATACCCAGGAGGCCGGTTACGGGCTTGTCGGCTCGGCGGTGCAAAACGGGCGGCGGATCATCTTTGTATTCTCCGGTCTGGACACCGAAGCGCAACGCGCTCAGGAGGCAGAGCGGATCACCAACTGGGCCTTCAACCAATTCGTCGAACGCCAGCTTGCCGAAGAAGGCGTGATCCTGACGCAGGCCGAGGTATGGATGGGCGAAGCCGCCAGCGTCGGCATGGCCACAACTCAGGACGTGACCGCGCTGATCCCGGTTCTGGGCCGCGACGGGGTGAAGGCCAAGATCAACTATGTAGGGCCCCTCGCGGCCCCGATTGAAGCGGGCGACGAGATCGCCCAGCTGATCGTCACAGTGCCGGGCTTTGCCGATGTCTCGCACCCGCTGGTAGCAACAGAGACGGTCCCCGCAGGCGGCTTCGTCGTGCGCGTGCGCACCGCCGCCACGGTGCTGTTTCGCCAATTGACCGGGCAGTTGCAGACCCAAGCCGAAACCCTGTTCTAGGTGTTCATCACATTCGAAGGCATTGACGGGTCGGGCAAATCCACCCAGGCCCGGCTGCTTGCAGGCCGTTTGGAAAAGGACGGGCGCAGCGTGGTTTTGACCCGCGAGCCCGGCGGCTCCCCCGGGGCGGAGGAAATCCGGCGCCTGCTCGTCGAGGGCGAGCCCGACCGATGGTCGGCTGAGACGGAAATCCTGCTGTTCACCGCCGCACGGCGCGACCATCTAGAGCGGCGCATCCTGCCTGCACTGGAGGCCGGATCGGTGGTGATCTCGGACCGGTTCGCCGATTCAACGCGTGTCTATCAGGGCGCCACACGTGGCGATTTGCGGGCTATGGTTGACAGCCTGCATACACAGATGATCGCCCGCGAGCCCGATCTGACGCTGATCATCGACATGGACCCGGACGCGGCTTTGGAACGCGGTCTGGCGCGCGGCTCGGGCGAAGACCGGTTCGAGGAGTTTGGCGCAGGCTTCCAACACAGGCTGCGGGCGGGCTTTCTGGCACTGGCAGAGGAATATAGCGACCGCTGCGTTATCATCGACGGCGCACGCGGGGCCGATGATGTGGGTGCAGATGTCACAAAGGCTGTGCTAGACCGCCTGTCATGAGCGATGACGACCTGCCACAACCTGACCAGATCGACGGTGCACCCCACCCGCGCGAGACCACGCGCCTTGTGGGTCAGGCGAATGCGGAGACCGCATTTCTTGAGGCATTTAACGGCGACCGGCTGCATCATGGCTGGCTGCTGACCGGTCCCAAAGGCGTGGGCAAGGCCACGCTGGCCTGGCGCATCGCGCGGTTTCTGTTGGCCACGCCCAAGGAGGATTGCGGCATGTTCGCGGCCCCTGTGCCCCAGGGCCTCGATATCCCGGAAACGCACCCGGTCAACGCCCGGCTGCAAGCCCTCTCGGAGCCGGGGCTGTTCCTGCTGCGGCGGGGATGGGACGAGAAGACCAAGAAGCTGAAGACCGTGATCACCGTCGAGGAGGTGCGCAAGCTGCGCGGCTTTTTCGCGATGTCGAACCCCGATGGCGGGCGGCGGGTGGTGATCGTGGATGCGGCGGACGAAATGAATATCTCGGCGGCCAATGCTTTGTTGAAAGTGCTCGAAGAACCACCCGCCGATTGCACCTTGCTGCTCATCGCCCATCAGCCCTCGCGACTGTTGCCCACAATCCGCTCGCGTTGCCGGGAGCTGCGCTGCCGCACGCTTGCGCCTGAGGAGATGGCCGAGGCGCTGAGCGCTGCGGGCACGGATGGCGGCGCATATGCGGTGGTCTTGTCAGAGCTGTCCGGCGGCTCCGTGGGCGAGGCGATGCGGCTGCTCACGCTCGATGGGTTGACGCTGTATAAAGAGGTGATGACCCTGCTCGATACCCTGCCCCGGCTGGACCGATCTGCGGCATTGAAGCTGGCCGACAAGGCTGCCGCGCGCGGTGTCGAAGGGCGGCTGGACCTGATGTTGCGGCTGTTTGACGTGGCGCTGTCACGGCTGGCCCGCGCGGGGCTGGGCGCGGTTGAGGCGCAGGCGACCTCGGGCGAGCTGCTGACGCTGGCACGGCTGTCACCGGACGCAAATGCAGCGCGGGCCTGGGCAGAGCTGGCCGCCACCAGTTCGGCGCGCACGCGGCATGGGCAGGCGGTGAACCTTGACCCCTCCTCGCTGATCCTAGATATGCTTTTGAGCATGAATGACGTGGCGCGTCGCACCGCCGCTTGAGAGGCGCCATGACCACCCCGCAGATCGTTCCACAGATTACCGACAGCCATTGCCATCTGGATTTCCCCGACTTTGACGAGGACCGCGACGCCCTTGTGGCCCGCGCCCATGAAGCAGGCGTGACGCGGATGGTGACGATCTGCACCAAGCTGCGGCTGGAGCCTCAGGTGCGCGCCCTTGCAGAGCGCTATGACCGCGTGTTCTACGCCGCCGGCACCCATCCGATGAGCGCGGCTGACGAGCCTATGGCCACGGTCGAGGAGCTGGTCGCGCTGGCCCGGCATCCCAAATTTGTGGGCATCGGCGAGACCGGGTTGGACTATCACTACACCGCTGAAAGCAAGGCTGTTCAGCAGGAAAGCCTGCTGGTCCATATCGAGGCGGCGCGACAAACCGGGCTGCCCCTGATCATCCATGCCCGTGCAGCCGATGAGGACATGGCGCACATTCTGACACAGGCACATGGCAAGGGCGCGTTTGACTGCGTGATGCATTGCTTCTCCTCCAGCGCGGGGCTGGCGCGGGCGGCGCTGGATCTGGGGTTTTATCTGTCGATGTCGGGCATCGCCGCTTTTCCCAAGTCACAGGAACTGCGCGATATTTTCGCCAGCGCCCCGGTGGACCGCATTCTGGTGGAAACCGACGCGCCCTATCTTGCCCCACCGCCCCATCGCGGCAAACGCAACGAGCCAGCTTATACCGCCCATACCGCACGTATCGGCGCTGAGGTGTTTGGCATGGATTACCCCGATTTCGCAGCACAGACCCAGGCGAATTTCGAGCGGCTTTTTGCGAAAGCGGCCTCATGACGCGACGCTTTACCATATTGGGCTGTGGCTCGTCGGGCGGCGTGCCGCGCATTGGCGGGCATTGGGGCGATTGCGACCCCGGCAATCCCAAAAACCGCCGCCGCAGATGTTCTTTGCTGGTCGAGCAGGACGGCCCGGACGGCACCACCAGCGTATTGATCGACACCTCGCCCGATATGCGCGAACAGCTGATTGACGCAGGCGTCACGCGGCTCGACGGGGTGGTCTATACGCATCCCCATGCCGATCATGTGCACGGCATTGACGATTTACGAATGGTGGCGATCAACATGCGCGACCGGGTGCAGGTCTGGGCCGACACGCCCACCTCCGAGGCGCTGATGAGCAGGTTTGGCTATGTGTTTCGCACGCCTCCCGGCTCAGGCTACCCGCCTATTCTGGAGATGAACCCGATTGACGGCGACGTGGTGGTGGACGGCCCCGGCGGGGTGATCACGCTGAGCCCCTTTGAGGTGCAACATGGCACCATCCGAGCGCTTGGCTTTCGGATGGAGGATGTGGCCTATCTGCCGGATGTCTCGGATCTGGATAGCGGACGGCTGGCGCTGCACGGGTTGGATCTGTTGATCATCGACGCGCTGCGTCGCACCGAACATCCGAGCCACTCGCATCTGGACAACACACTGACATGGATCGCCGAGCTGGAGCCCAAACGCGCTGTACTGACCAACATGCATATTGATCTCGATTATGACACCGTCGCGGCGGAGGTGCCGGATCATGTCACCCCCGCCTATGACGGGATGGTCCTCGAGGTGCCCAACGCGTGAGCGCCCTGCTGGAGATCATCCTGCCGGTCTTTCTGGTGATCGGCGCGGGATATCTGGCGGTCAAATTCAAGCTCTTTGCGGAAAGCGGAGTCGACGGGTTGATGAAGTTCACCCAGCAATTCGCCATCCCCTGTCTGCTGTTCAAAGCCATCGCAGAGCTGGAGCTGGGCGTCTATTTCACCCCCTCCCTGCTGACCGCATATTACGGCCCGGCGGTGTTGATGTTTGCACTGGGCAGCTTTGGCGCGCGGTTGATCTTTGGCCGTCCCTGGGAGGACAGCATCGCCATCGGGTTCGCCTGCATGTTTGCCAATGCCGTGCTGTTGGGCCTGCCAATCACAGAGCGCGCCTATGGGGCCTCGGCCCTTGATCCCAACTATGCGCTGGTCGCGGTGAACGCGCCGATCTGCTACGGTCTGGGCATCACGGTGATGGAGCTGGTCAAACATCGCGGCGAGGCCCCGATGGCTACGGTCCGGGCCGTGATCCGGGCGATTTTCCACAATGCGCTGATCCTCGGGCTGGCCCTGGGATTTGCGGTGAACCTCAGCGGTGTCGCGATCCCGACCGTGGCCAGCGACGCGCTTGATCTGATGATCCGCGCAGCACTTCCTGCCGCGATTTTCGGGCTGGGCGGCGTGTTGGCGCAGTATAAATTCGAGGGCGATCTGGCGACCAACGTGTGGAGCCACAGACCAAAAAGCATTCCGATCCAGCCCAAGCCTTTGTGAGGGGCGTTCTGCGACTCATCGGATCCCGGCGAGTGATCTGATTCGCTTTCATGCGAGTGATCTGATTCGCTTTCATGCGAATGTCCGTCCTTGCTGTGATCATGAATGTGATGTTCGTGGCCACAGTGAGCGTGTTCGTCATCCCCACTGGGTCCGTGGTGGTGGTGTTCATAAAACGCTCGCAACAACAAAAACATTGCGATGATGCCCACCAAAGCTGCCACGCCTGTGCTTCGGGGACCGAGCACCTCGCTGGCGTGAGGCAGCAAGTGTAGCGTGGCGATACCAAGCATCAGCCCGCCCACGAAGCTCATCAACAACTGCGTTCGCAGGTGTGTCATTCGCATCATCGACGGCAAATGCCCGCCTCCAACGGACGCCATTACAATCAAAACGCAAT
>CALFWN010000320.1 GCA_937928335.1 uncultured Litoreibacter sp.
GCTTGCGGTCGAGACCCCGGTTAACCTGACCGGCAAGCAGAAGGATCTTCTGCGCGAGTTCGAAGAGATGAGCAAAGAGAACAACCCGGAGCTGTCCGGCTTCTTCAAGAAGATGAAGTCATTCTGGGACAGCGGCGCCGAATAGCAGCCAGATTTTGACCACCCCGCCTGATCTGGATGGGGCGGCCTACCCCACTTTGCACGCCGACATGACAGCCATGTTCAGGATGTCATTGGCCGTCGACGTGGTGCTGCACAGCTGGATCGGCTGATCAATCCCGCTCAGGATCGGCCCGATCACGGTCGCGCCCGCCATCTCCTGCATCAACTTGACCGAGATCGAGGCCGAATGCCGTGCAGGCACCACCAGCACATTCGCAGGCCCCGACAATTTGCAGAACGGATATTGCGCCAGAACCTCCGGGTTCAAGGCAACGTCGACGGTCATTTCCCCGTCGAACTCGAAATCAGCGCCGCGATGGCTCAGCACCTCGGGGGCCAAAGCCATCTTTTCCGCTCGCTCACTGACCGGGTAGCCAAAGGTCGAGAAGCTGACAAAGGCCACACGAGGCTCTAACCCCAGGGATCTGGCCGTTGCAGCCCCCCGCGTCGCAATCCGCGCAAGGTCATATTCATCAGGCCATTCATGCACCAAAGTATCGGACACCAGAACGATCCGCCCCTTCAGAAGCAAGGCGGTGACACCCACCGCACCGTCCTTTTCGGCCATATCGACCACATGGTTCAGCAACCCCAGAACATGCGCCGACTTCCGCGTCGCCCCGGTGACCAACCCATCGCCATGCCCATGCGCCAGCATCAAGGCAGAGAAAACATGCCGGTCACGCGCCGCCAGCCGGTGCACATCCTGATGATCATAGCCTTTGCGCTGAAGCCGGTCGTAAAGGAAGTTTCTGTAGGTTTCGAGATGTTCGGAATTCCGTGCGTTAACCACTTTCAGCTCGCGCACAGCATCTTCCAGCCCGGCCGCTTCCAGCTTCTGACGGACATCTTCTTCCCGGCCCACGACCAGCGCCTCACCCAGACCGGAGCGTTGATAGGACACCGCCGCGCGCAGTACGCGCGGGTCGTCACCTTCCGCAAAGATCATCCGCGCCTGGTTCTTGCGCGCGCGGTTATACAGCCCGTCCAGCATCGTCGCGGTCGGGTCCATCCGCGCGCGCAAAGAGGCCTCGTATTCGTCGAAATCCACAATCGGCTTGCGCGAAACCGCCGTGTCAATTCCGGCCTTCGCCACCGCCGGCGGGATCGTATGGATCAACCGGGGATCAAACGGCGCGGGGATGATATAGTCCCGCCCGAAGGTCAGTTTACGGCCATAGGCGAGCGCAACCTCATCGGGCACATCCTCGCGGGCAAGCTTGGCCAGCGCCTCGGCACAGGCGATTTTCATCGTGTCGTTGATGGTCCGGGCCCGGATATCCAGAGCGCCTCGGAAGAGATATGGGAAACACAGTACATTATTGATTTGATTGGGGTAATCTGACCTGCCCGTCGCAACAATCGCGTCCTGCCGCACCTCATGCGCCTCTTCGGGCGTGATCTCGGGGTCAGGGTTAGCCATCGCAAAAATGACCGGGTTATCGGCCATCGAGGCGACCATCGCCGGCGTCACGGCCCCTTTGGCCGACACCCCAAGAAACACATCCGCGCCGCGCATCGCGTCTTCCAAACTGCGGTCCTGCGTCTTGGCGGCATGGGCCGATTTCCACTGGTTCATCCCATCGGTGCGACCTTGGTAAATGACGCCCTTGGTATCGCAGGCAATGCAATTGTCATGCTTTGCGCCCATCGCCTTGATCAGCTCGATACAGGCGATGCCAGCCGCGCCTGCACCATTCAGCACGATCTTGACGTCCTCGATTTTCTTGCCCGTCAGAAAGAGCGCGTTCAACAGACCCGCAGCACAAATCACCGCGGTTCCGTGCTGGTCATCATGAAAGACCGGAATGTCCATTTCCTCGCGCAGGCGCTGCTCGATAATAAAACATTCCGGCGCTTTGATATCCTCAAGGTTAATGCCCCCGAAGGACGGCCCCATTAACCTTACCGCGCGCACGAATTCTTCCGGGTCTTCTGTGTCCAGCTCGATGTCGATGGAGTTCACATCCGCGAAGCGCTTGAACAGCACCGACTTGCCTTCCATCACCGGTTTCGACGCTAAAGCGCCCAAATTTCCCAATCCCAGGATCGCCGTTCCGTTTGTGATCACAGCAACCATATTGCCCTTGGTCGTGTAGTCATAGGCAGTGTCCGGGTTCTCGGCGATGGCCTCGACCGGCACCGCGACACCGGGCGAATAGGCCAGTGACAAGTCGCGTTGCGTCGCCATTGGCGTCGAGGCGCTGATCTCGATCTTGCCGGGTGTCGGTTCAAGATGATAGCGAAGCGCCTCTTCGGCGGTGACTCGGCTGTTCTTTTTCATGTCGCAGATTCCTATTGGGCCAGCGCGCAGTTTTACCCAAGCCAAGCGCGCGCACAACCGATTGGGCCTTTCCCCCGCTTATGGGCGTTTGTAAACTTAACGCCACACACCACGCAGGGGGATTTCGTGGCCACAACCAGCGCATCCGTCACGCCGATGATGGCCCAGTTTCTGGAGATCAAATCCCAGTATTCCGACGCATTGCTGTTCTA
>CALFWN010000321.1 GCA_937928335.1 uncultured Litoreibacter sp.
AACCCGATGCGGCCCTTGACGCATTTGACGCGGCTCTCGCGCAGTCGCCGCATCATGATTTTGCCTGGGTCCGCAAGGCGGGGCTTTTGCGCGATATTGGCCGCACCCAAGAGGCGCTTGAGGCGGCGCAACAGGCGATCAGCGTGGCCCCGAAAAAGGGGACGCATTACCATGCCTACGCCTCCATCGCGAAAATGCAGGCGGGGGACCCGGTGATTGCGCAAATGGCCGATATGCTGAAGCGGACCCCCAAGGCTGATCCCGGCCGGGTCTATCTGGGCTACGCTCTGGCCAAGGCGATGGAAGACACAGGCCAGCATTCCGAGATGTTTCGCTACCTTGATCTGGCCAATGGCCAGCTGGCCAAGACCTACCCCTATGAGGCCGCTGCCGATGAGGCGCAACGGCAGGCATGGCAGGCGCGGTGGCAGATGCTGGCGGGCGCAAAGCTGCCTGCCGCGACGCCCGGCGATGGCCCGACGCCGATCTTTGTCACCGGGATGCCGCGCTCGGGCACGACATTGATCGAGCAGATACTTGCCTCCCATTCCGACTGCGAAGGGGCGGGCGAGCTGTCGGTGCTCAGCAAGCTGATCGGCGATGTGCTGGCGCAGGATCACGCGGATGCGGCGGCTTTGTCGCAGGCGCTTCAGGCGGCGGGCGGCCAGTATCTTGAGACGCTGCGCACCCGGTTTGCAGGCGCGCGGTTTGTCACCGATAAATCAATCAGCAGCTACAGCCTGATCGGCTTCATCCGCCACGCCTTGCCAAACGCCAAGATCATTGTGGTCCGGCGCGATCCGGGTGACAACGCACTGTCTTTATACAAGAACCTGTTTTCCCCCGGCACGCATCGCTACGCCGCTGATCTGGAGGATATCGCGCAGTTCATGCAGCTGTTCGAGCGCCAGATTGCGCAGTGGCGGGACACCCTGCCAGAGGCGTTCTCGGAGCAATCCTACGAGGCGCTGATCGCGGAGCCGGAGGCGCAGACAAGGGCGTTGGTGGCCCGTGCGGGGCTTGATTGGCAGGAGGCCTGCCTGTCGTTCTACGACACCGCCCGCAAGGTCGACACGCTGTCCAGCACACAGGTACGCCAGCCGATCTACCGCTCGTCAGTGGGGGCATGGAAGCGGCATGAGGCAGAGATGGCCCGGTTCTGGCAGCGCTACAACATGGCATAAAAAACGCCCGCATGTGGGGGGACATGCGGACGCCTTTTAGTGCCTGCGACATGGGGTGGCTTAGGCTGAAACCATCGCTGGTTTCTTCAGGGGGGGAGTCCTGAGCGCCGGAGCCGTGCAGGCAAAACGGGTCTTCCAAAGGGATGATGTGCCACGGGTCCACGGCATGATCACGGTGCAGGTCGCGCTCTCTTCAATCGCGGCAGTGATCCAGCGTTTCTGTTTCGCCATTGTGGCAGTCCTTTGCAAGATCGGCCCGGACCTGCTGCCTTCGAGCACAGCCTTTGGCCCGAGCCGGTTAAGTTCGCCCCAAGACAAGGAGCCCTTTCTTTATGAAAAGCCAATCGGGCGAGAGCGTGGCCGATGCTCAAAAAGAGCGGAGGAATTCTGCGCCACAGGCGGCGGGGCTGCCTCAGAGCCGATTGGCCTTAAATTTATGGAAAATTGGCGGGAAACAATCCGCAGGCCGCGGCGTTTTAAGGCAGCTTTACGGCCCAAATTGCCCGGAAATTGTCACGATTTACGAAACAATCGCGTCCTAGATACGGATTGTCGCGATGAGTCGGCCGTAATCGGCCTCCTTGCCATGCACGGAGCGGCGATAGGAAAAGAACCGGTCCGGGTCGCTATAGGTGCAATGCCGCGTCCACTCCGCCGCGACGCCCGCATCCCTGAGCCGTTTCAGCCCGTAGCCGGGCAGATCAAACTGCACCCGGTCAGCGCGGCCCTGCACGAAGAAGCGGGCGTTTTCGGGGTCATCGTCAAGAAACCTGTCCATATAATCGGGGCCGACCTCATAGGCGGCTTGCGAGATACATGGCCCGATCACCGCCTGAATATGGTCGCGCTCGGCCCCCAGCGCCTCCATCGCCTCGACCGTGGCCTCCAGCACACCGCCCAGCGCACCGCCCCAGCCCGCATGGGCCGCGCCAATCACGCCGTTTTGCGCGTCGGCAAAAAGCACAGGCTGGCAATCGGCGGTCAGGATGCTCAGCGCCAGCCCCGGTGTGGCGCTCACCATCGCATCGGCCCTGGGCCGCGCGTCGCTTGGCTCTGTCACGGTGACAACCTCGGTGGAATGGTATTGACGCACGCCCACAAGCGCCAAAGGGTCCACCTGCATGGCCTGTGCCACCCGGGCGCGGTTGGTGGCCACAACGTCTTTCTGGTCGGTCGAGCCAAAGCCGCAATTCAGCCCTTCAAACACGCCCGAAGAGGCGCCTCCGCGCCGGGTGAAAAACCCGTGGCGGAACTCAGACAGCACGTCAGCGGTGATGATCTCAAGGGTCATGACTGCTTTCCGGTTTCAAATCCCGGCGGTGGCGGGGCCGCGCCGGGGTGAAAGGCAATGGCTTTGAAAATGGTCCCCATTTCGGAGGGCTCCGTCAAGCGCCGATACGCGGCGAGATGGCTTTGCAGCGCATCCTCGCTGCCCTGATCATCCAGCCTTTCCGCCAGAGCCTGCGCCCGTGGCCCGATGCCCAGCCGGTGCAGCAGCGTGCCTTGCTCGATCATCGCGGTGCTCTTGCACCGCGCCGCTGCGGCGAGGGCTTCAAAATCGACATGCGCTGTCAGGTCAGCCTTGCCGGGTTCTGCAAGCGGGTCGCAGGGGGCGTGGTCCCGAACGGCCTGAAACGTGTCGCCCTTGGAGCGCCAGTCGCCATAATCCACCACAATCGCCGCGCCGCCATGTTTGGCGATGCGTTCCGTGACCTGCGCGATGATCGCGCCTGCCGGCGGGCACAGCTCCACCACATCGCCGTCAGCGGTGTCGGCCAGCCGGGGGGCCAGCGCCTCCATCGGGGTGGGTTCGGTCTGGCCAAATGTCAGCGCGTCGCCCTTGGCACCCACGCGGGTCTCGCTCCAGCCGCGGCCTGCCCGGGTGAATTGCCGGATGGGCAGGGCGTCGAAAAACTCGTTGGCCACCAGAAACAGCGGGTCTTCGGGCAGGGTGGAGACGTCGTCATGCCATGTCACCTGATGCGCGCCCAGCGTTTCGGCTTGCACGGCGCGCAAGGCGGGGCTGGCCTCCACCAGATGCAGCTCCGGCGCAAACCCCGGCATCTGCGCGCCCGCGCGCGCCATATCCGCCATCAGCGTGCCACGTCCGGGGCCAAGCTCGGCCAGGATGCAGGCGCCGCCGCCCTGATCGCGCCAGGCCTGCGCCAGTGCCAGCCCGATCAGCTCGCCAAACATCTGGCTGATCTCGGGCGCGGTGGTGAAATCGCCAGCCGCACCCAGCGGGTCGCTCGTGGCATAATAGCCATGTTCAGGGTCCAGCAGGCAGGCCTGCATATAGTCCGACAGGCTCAGCGGGCCGTCCACCGCGATCCGGCGGAGAAGCTGCGCCTTCAGGCTCATCGGCGCGGGTGATGCGGACGGCGGCGTGCCGCCCAGACAAAGAGCAGGCCCACAAGGATCATGGGCGTTGACAGCAGCTGGCCCATCGTCAGCCCGAGCTCTCCCAACTGCCAGGCATAGCCCAGCGGGTTGGTCGCTGAGGTGAAATGCGCGTCGGGCTGGCGGACGAATTCCACCGCGAACCGGGCGATGCCGTAGCCTGCCAGAAACACGCCGATCAGCGCACCCGGCATCTTGAGCCAGTGTTTGCGCAGGGCCAGCCACAGCAGCACCGCGCCTAGCACCAGCCCTTCCAGCAGCGCCTCGTAAAGCTGCGACGGGTGGCGGGCGCACATTTGCTCAACGGTGGCGCAGGCCTGTGCTGCATCGCCGGGGAAGATGACGCCCCAGGGCAGGTCGGTCTGACGGCCCCACAGCTCGGCGTTGATGAAATTGGCCAGCCGGCCCAGCAGCAGGGCGGGGGGCGTGCAGACGACAATCAGATCGCCCGTGCTGAGCGGCGAGATGCGGTTGCGCCAGCAAAAGACCAGCCCGACAAATAGCACGCCGAGAGCGCCGCCATGAAAGGACATTCCGCCATTCCAGATCTGCAAAATTTCAATGGGGTTCTGTGCGTAATGAGCCGGATGGTAAAACAGCACGGAGCCCAGCCGCCCGCCCAGAACCACCCCCAGAATGATCCATGTGATCAGGTCCGACAGCGCCTCGGAGGTCATCGGGGCCTCATTGCGGGGCCAGGCGACCTCGCGCCTCAGCAGCCTTGTGCCCATCCACCAGCCAATGACAATACCCACGATATAGGACATGGCATACCAGCGCAGCGCGATCTCGCGGCCCATCACCTCGAAGGCGAAAATATTGGGTCCGATATCGGGGAAGGGAAGGGTCAAAGCGATCATGACCTGTTGAGTGCGACGGCCCTGCGGCGTTGTCAACCTTGAGAAACCGGGCCGGGGGTCCCATATAGGGTGTGACGAAACGTGAGGTACGAGACCATGCAGACCCGGAACAGATTTTTCGACGACATGTCGCAGCTGATGACCAACGCGATGGGCGTGGCGCAAGGGGCCAAATCAGAGGCCGAGAATGCGATGAAATCCATGATGGACCGCTGGCTGGCCGACCGCGATTTTGTCACCCGCGAC
>CALFWN010000322.1 GCA_937928335.1 uncultured Litoreibacter sp.
GCGCGGGGCCGATATTTTGACATCAACCGCGGTCGCCTTGATCGACACGTTGCATTTGCCCGAGGTGAATTCCAGCGAGTCGAGCCAGCGGCACATCCGCGTGCCGTTCACGACGCTGTTTTCAAGACTTGCCTGTGCTGCGCCCGTGACGGCGAGCATGGCGACGGCTGCGAGAATAAAACGCATCCGCTATTCCGCCGCCATTGCAGGAACGTCCTGACCGGAGGCCGCCATGATCGCCTTGACGATATTGTGGTAGCCCGTGCAGCGGCAGAGATTGCCTTCGAGATAGGTCCGCACCTCGGCCTCGGAGGGTTTCGGGTTGTCCTTGAGCAAGGCTGCCGCCGACATCACCATGCCGGGTGTGCAAAAGCCACATTGCAGCCCGTGATGCTCTTTGAACGCCGCCTGAATGGTAGAGAGCGAGCCATCGGCATTGGCCATACCCTCGATGGTCTTGACCTCGGCACCTTCAGCCTCTGCCGCGAACATGGTACAGGATTTCACCGCCTCGCCATTCACATGGACCACACAGGCCCCACATTGCGACGTGTCGCAGCCGACATGGGTGCCTGTCAGGTGCAGGTCGTCACGCAGAAGGCTCGACAACAGCGTGCGCCCTTCCACCGACCTGGAAACGGTCTTGCCGTTCACCGTCAAAGTTACTTTCGTCATATTTTCCTCCCTAGAAAATTACCTACGAGACCAGACGTTTGAACCACCCTTTCTTTGCGGGGGCATCCGCCTCGGCCTCTTGTTCTTCCTCTTCCTCCGGCTCCTCCAACGCGTTTTGGAACCGGGTGAAAAACTCATCCGCCATCTTTTTGGCGAATCCGTCGATGATGCGCGAGCCCAGCTGCGCCAGCTTGCCGCCGACCTTGGCCTCCACATCGTAATGCAAAATGGTGCTGTCGCCCTCGGCCTCCAGCCGCACATCGGCCCCGCCTTTGGCAAAGCCCGCAGCCCCGCCCTTGCCGGACCCGACAATCTTGACGCTGTTTGGCGGCACCATGTCCTGCAGCGCGACCTCGCCTTTGAACGTGGCCTTCACGGGGCCAACCTTCTGCACGACCACGGCCTGAAACCCATCCTCGGCGGAGCCGGTCATTTCCTGACAGCCCGGCACGCATTCCTTCAGCACATCGGCGCTGAGCAAAGCGGCCCAGACCGTATCTATATCTGCCTTGATGGTGCGGCTGTCTGACAGGTTCATATGCTGGCGGTATCCTTTCGCAGAGGCTGGCAGGTGTAGGCGTCTTTGGAAAGACTAAGATAAATTCGCCTCAGGTCCACCAGTTTATCCATCCATACGGCCAATAGGCGGCGTATCGGCTCACCCTTGCGTGATCTGGCGGCGGGCCTGCGCCACGACGGCATTGAATGTACGGTCAATATCAATCACCGCGCCATCCTCATCCGGCTGCAACTGTTCCAGCGCCTCGAACTGGCTATCAAGCAGCGAGCTGGGCATGAAATGGCCGGGCCTGTTGGCCACCCGTTTGGCCAGCACCGGCTTGGGCGCGGCCAGATGCAGAAAGGCCACCGGCTCGCCCGCATTCTCGCGGATCAGGTCGCGGTAGCGCCGTTTCAGCGCGGAGCAGCCGATGACCACCCGCCCCTCCTGCTGCGCCAGCGCATGGCCCACCTTGATGAGCCAGGGGCGTCTGTCGTCATCATCCAGAGGCTCCCCGCGTGACATCTTGGCGATATTTTCCGCCGGGTGCAGGTCATCGCCGTCAAGAAAGCTGATCCCGCCCTGAGCCGCCAGCGCCTGCCCGATACTGGTTTTGCCGCAGCCCGACACCCCCATCAGCACATAGCAGCGCATCACAGCGACGCCGTGATGCCGCCATCCACATAGAGCACATGCCCGTTCACGAAGCTGGAGGCCCCGGAGGCCAGAAACACGCAGGCCCCTACAAGCTCCTCGACATTGCCCCAGCGCCCGGCGGGGGTGCGTTTCTCAAGCCAGTCCGTGAAGGCAGGATCTGCCACCAGCGCGGCGTTGAGCGGCGTGTCGAAATAGCCCGGCGCGATGGCGTTGCATTGCAGCCCGTGCCGGGCCCAGTCGGTGGCCATGCCCTTGGTCAGATTGCCCGCCGCACCTTTGGTCGCCGTGTAGGGCGCGATGCCGGGGCGCGCCAGCGCGGTCTGCACGGAGGCGATGTTGACGATCTTGCCCGCCCCGCGCCCGATCATGTGACGCGCCACCGCCTGCCCCACGTGAAACACGGACGCCACATTGGTTTGCAGCAGCTTCTCGAACGCGTCTGCCGGAAAGTTCTCCAGCTCGGTGCGGTGCTGCATCCCGGCATTGTTGACCAGAATATCAATCGCGCCATGCGCCTCCTCGAACCCGTCCACGGCGGCACGCACCGCGTCATGATCGGTCACGTCAAAGGCCAGCATATGCGCATCGCCGCCGATCTCGGCAGCGGCGGCCTTCAGCTTGCCTGCGTCGCGGCCATTCACGACCACCTGCGCCCCGGCCTGCACCAGCCCTTTGGCCAAAGCCAAGCCGATGCCCTGCGACGAGCCGGTGATGAGGGCGCGACGGCCTTTGAGAGAAAACAGATCTGACATGGGCGCGCTTCCTTTGCGTATTGGCCTTGCATATAGGCTTTGTGTGCTGGTTTGAGCGCGAAAAGCTGTTACCGATATCAAAGTAAGTCAAGCGGGAACTGCCCCGCGCGACGATGGTGCAGCTGGGTCTGGGCGGCGACATGGTGTTCCCGGTGCAGGCCATGACGGCCAAGGAGCTGGTGATGAAAGGCTCGTTCCGGTTTCATGCGGAGTTCTTCAGCGCGGTGGCCCTGATGCGCAGCAGGCAGATCGACGTCACCCCGCTGGTGACCCATTCCAAACCGCTGAGCGCCTATGGCGAGGCGTTCGAGCTGGCCTCGGACCGCAACGCGGCCATCAAGGTGCAGATCACCTTCTCATAGAAACAAAATCTTATAGACATAAAACGGCCGGACCATCTTGCTTGCAATGGCCCGGCCGGTCCTTGATATCGTCCCGCCGCTAGAATTTGGCGATCAGGTTCAGGAACACCCCTGAATTATTATAGTCGATATCAGCCACATCGTCGCTGACCGAGCCCCACTCATACCCGATGCCCAGCTTGGCATTATTGCCGACATGGCGGTAGATCCCGGCCAGTGCGCCGCTTTCACGGGTGCCGGTTTCCTCGGTATAGAGCTGGCGCACCTCGCCAAAGATGTCCCATTTATGCACGACATGCCAATCCGCCCCGAGCACCAGAAGATGCGCGGTGGAATCGGTGAAGTCATTGGAGCCACGCGGCGCGACCTGACCTTTGCGGTAGCCGTATTTCGCCCCGAAGGTCAGCTTCTCGTTCCAGTCATAGAGTACATCAGCGCTGAGGATCACGCTTTTCTGCGACGACCCGTTATCAACATCATCGGCATTCACCTGATTTTCGCCGGGCTGGTCGTCAATATAACTCAGCTTGAAGAGCGCATTGACCTTCTCGTTCAGGATCGGACGGTAGGCCGCACCGAATGACAGCTCGATATAGCGGCCATCGCGGAAAGTGGATTCGTCGGAATCGGATACCAGCGCATCCACCGTGGTCAGCAACCGCCATTCCTCGTTGTATTTATACTCCAGCCCACCAGAGACCAGCCAGGTGTCGCGGTCGCGGGA
>CALFWN010000323.1 GCA_937928335.1 uncultured Litoreibacter sp.
GCGTCGACATAGTTGGCATACATCGGAACCACGGTGCCGCCCTCAGTCGACATCAGCATCTGCATTTCCGTATACATGTCACGGCGCTTGTCGCTGTCCAGCTCGGCCCGTGCGGTCAAAAGCAGCTCCTGGAAGCGTGCATTTTCCCATGACGTGTCGTTCCAGGGAACGCCCGACTCATATGCGGTGGAGAACATCCAGTCCTCGGTCACGCGGCCGGACCAGTAGCAGGCACACCAGGGTTTTTTCAGCCAGACATTGGACCAGTACCCATCATCGGGCTCTTGCACGACGTTGATGTTAATCCCGCCTGCCTTGGCAGAGGCCTGATACAGCTGAGCTGCGTCAATCGCGCCCGCGAAAGCGGCGTTGGCGGCGGACAGGTCAACATCAAGAGAGTCCAGACCGGCCTCCTTCAGGTAGAACTTCGCCTTGTCAGGGTCGTAGCTTGTCTGCTCAAGGTCAGCGGCGAAATACTGGTTTGCGGGACCAATGGGGTGGTCATTTGCAACCTTACCGTGGCCCAGCAGGATTTTCTCAACCATCTCTTCGCGGTTGATGCCGTATTTCAGCGCTTTGCGCACGTTCATGTCGCTGAACGGCTCAGAGCCGGTGAGCATCGGGAAGGTATAGTGCTGGTTGCCTGTCACTTCCATGATGTTCACGGTCGGGTTGGCTTTCAGCAATGCTTCCGTCTTGACGTCAACGCGGTTCACGGCGTCGACCTGCCCGGTCATCAGCGCGTTCATCCGAGCGGCAGCATCATTGATCGCGATCACTTCCAGCTCGTCAAAGAACCCGGCCTCGCCATCCTTGTAATGGCTCTCAACCCGCTTGCCGACAAACCGCACGCCCGGATCGAAGCTTTCGACCTTGTAAAGCCCGGTGCCGTTGCCCGATGCGATGGCCTCATCAATCTCGCCCGCCGGGAACATCAGGATGTGATAGTCAGACAGCAGGAATGGGAAGTCGGCATTGCCGGCTGCCAGCGTCATTTGAATCTCGTGATCTGAGACCTTTTTCATTTCCGAGATGGCAGAGATAATCGGCTTGGCCGCGGATTTTGCGCCCTCTGCCGTGTGCATTTCCAGAGATGCGATCACATCGTCTGCGCCGAACGGCTTGCCGGAGTGGAAGGTTACACCCTTGCGCAGCTTAAAGGTCCAGGTCTTCGCATCAGCGGAGGCTTCCCAGCTTTCGGCCAATTCGCCTTTCAGCTGGCCATCCGCGCCAACCTCGGTCAGGCAATCAAACACGGCGCCGTGGGCGCACATGATCATGAAGCTGTCGGAATGGGTCCGACCGTCCCAGCTGTCAGACGTGTTGGCGCCAGCAATACCAAGGCGCAGGCGACCGCCTTTCTTGGGTGCGGCGCGCAGCGGCATCCCGGTGGCGCTCAGCACCCCTGCGGCGATACCGGACTTCAGCAAGCCCCGTCTTGAAATATGTGTCATGTATAGTCTCCCAGTTGGTTGTTTTGACGGTCCCCCGTCGGTCTTGCCACCCTTGGTGGGTGATTCGAATTACATCTTATCAACAGCGGCGTCGCCGATGTTATCAACTCCACGCTCTTTGAGCAGGCCATCAAGCCAGTCCGGGTCCATTTCAGGCACCGAGCTAAGCAGAAGATCCGTATACGGGTGGTGCGGCGGTTGGAACATCTCGGCCTTTTCGCCCTGTTCGACGACCCTGCCATCCTTCATCACCACCACTTCGTCAGAGATGGCACGCACCGTGGCCAGATCATGGGTGATGAACATATAGCTCAGGCCCAGCTGGTCCTGCAACTTGGCCAGAAGTTTCAGAATGCCCTCGGCGACCAGCTGATCCAGCGCAGAGGTAACCTCGTCGCAGATAATGAATTTCGGCTCGGCGGCCAGCGCGCGGGCGATCCCGATCCTCTGCTTCTGCCCCCCTGACAATTCCGAGGGCAGGCGGTCGCGATACTGGCTTGGCTCCAGCTCGATCTCGTCCAGAAGTGCGTCAACCTTGGCGCGTTTTTCCTTCCCCCTCAGCCCGAGATAGAACTCGACCGGCCGTCCAATGGTCTCTCCGATGGTCTTGCGCGGGTTCAGCGCCGTGTCCGCCATCTGGTAAATCATCTGCGCCTGACGCAGCTGCATCTTGTCTCGCTTGCGGTAATCCAGCGGCAGCTGCAGCCCGTCAAACTCGATATGACCCAGACGCGGCGGCAGCAGCCCGGTGATACACCGTGCTGTGGTCGATTTGCCCGACCCGGATTCCCCCACAACCGCCACCGTGCGCCCCTCGTGAATGTCAAAGCTGACATCATGGAGCACGTCGGTCGTGCCATAGGCGGCAGTGACATTTTTCACCGACACAACAGGCGTTGATCCGGTGATCACGGCGGGCTTGGCGGGCCGCTCGAAACTGCGCACGGCCCAAAGCGATTTGGTGTAATCCTGTTTCGGAGAGGCCAGCATGGTGCGCGTGTCGGCCTCCTCGACCTCATCGCCTTTCAATAGCACTTTGATCTTGTCGGCCATCTGCGCCACGACGGCCAGATCATGGGTGATATAAATCGCGGCTGTGTCAAACTGCTCAACAATATCGCGGATCGAGGCAAGCACCTCAATCTGCGTGGTCACATCAAGCGCGGTGGTCGGCTCGTCAAAAATGATCAGGTCCGGGCGGCAGGCCATCGCCATTGCCGTCATCGCCCGCTGCAACTGCCCGCCGGACACCTGATGCGGGTATCGAAACCCGATCTCTTCAGGGTTTGGCAAGCGCAGGCGGCGGTACAGTTCGATCCCGTCCTCGATGCTTTCCGCCCTGCCGGACACGGAATGCTGAACCGGCCCCTCGGTATGCTGGTCGATAAGTTTATGCGCCGGGTTGAAGCTGGCCGCAGCCGATTGCGCCACATAAGCAATGCGCTTGCCCAAAAG
>CALFWN010000324.1 GCA_937928335.1 uncultured Litoreibacter sp.
CGTTCAAGCGTTTCGCAGGCCAGCGCCAGATGATCCAGATTGAGTAAAGCCATGCGCATGAGCCTACGCCCCGCATCCCGGCTTGCCAAGCAGGCTTTGCCGCGCCAGACAGGGCGCATGAGCGATATCCAGAACCTCAAATCTGCTGCCCGCAAAGCCGCCTTTGCGCGGCGCAAGGGTGCGCGCTCGGCGCAGGCCGACGCGCAGGCTGCGGCGCATCTCATCGCGGCTTTGCTGCCCTATAAAGGTGCGGCCATCGCGGGCTACATGCCCATTCGTACAGAGATAGACCCGCTGCCCGCGATGGCTGCCTTGCAGGCTTTCGGCCCTCTCGGCGTGCCGGTCATTCAGGGCGAGGGGCAGCCGCTGAAATTCCGCGCGTGGAGCCCAGAGGCTGCAATGATCGACGGTCCCTTTGGTGCAAAGATCCCTGCGCAGGGGGGCTACATCACGCCGCGTGTTCTGATCGTGCCGCTGGTGGCCTTCACCGCGCAGGCGATGCGGCTGGGCTATGGTGGCGGCTTCTATGACCGCACGCTGCAAGGCCTGCGCAGCCGGGGCCCTGTCACGGCCATCGGCTACGCCTATAGCGCCCAGCAGGCCGAAAACCTGCCGCTGGAGCCCACCGACCAGCCGCTTGATCTGATCGTGACGGAAAATGGCCCATTGACGCCGCGCTGCTGAGGGCCATTGCGCCAGCACCGCCGGGCGCATAACACTGCTGCATGAGACTTTTGTTCCTCGGCGATGTTATGGGCCGCTCCGGCCGCACCGCAATCACCACCCATATCCAAAGGCTCCGCGCGGCGTGGAAGCTCGATTTTGTGGTGGTCAACGGCGAAAACGCCACCAATGGCGCGGGGCTGTCACCCGCCCATGCCACCGCGATGCTGGAGGCGGGGGTGGATTGCATCACGCTGGGCGATCACGCATTTGACCAAAAGGACATGCTGGGCTTCGTCAATCAGGAGCCACGCATCATCCGGCCCCTCAACTTTGCCAAAGGCGCGCCGGGCGCGGGCGCGCGGGTGTTCGAGGCCACACGCGGGCGCAAGGTGCTGGTCACGCAGGTTCTGGGGCAGGTCTTCATGAAACGGGCCTATGAGGATCCGTTCGGCCAGATCGAACAGGTCTTGAAAACCCATGTACTGGGCGGCGGCGTGCAGGCCGCCATCGTTGATATCCACTGCGAGGCCACCTCCGAGAAAATGGCGATGGGTCATTGGTGCGACGGCAAGGCCTCTATGGTCGTGGGCACCCATACCCATGTCCCCACCAGCGACGCGATGATCCTGCCGGGCGGCACCGGCTACCAGACAGATGCAGGCATGTGCGGCGACTATCTGTCGGTCATTGGCATGGAAAAAGCCGAGCCGATGCGCCGTTTCGTGACCGGCATGGTGAAAGGCCGCTTCGTGCCAGCGGGGGAGGAAGCCACGCTCAGCGGGCTCTATGTCGAGACCGACGACCGCACCGGCAAGGCCGTCAAGCTGCTCTCCGTGCGCCAGGGCGGCCGTCTGCCCCCCTCCGGCCCGCCCGAGGCATGAGCCGGCCCTGACATGCGCAGCACGGTGTTTCTTTTCGCGGCCCTGATCGTGATGGGGGCAGGGTGGGGCATGACCTTGCCGCTCACCAAGATTGCCGTCAGCGAGGGCTACCGCCAGTTCGGGCTGATCTTCTGGCAATCGGCCATCGGCGCGGTGCTGATGGGCGGGCTTTGCCTTGTCACGCGCCGCCGCCTGCCCATGCACGGCGCGGCGCTGCGAACCTATCTCGCCATCGCGCTGATCGGCACGGTGTTCCCCAATGCCGCCTCCTATCAGGCGGCGGTCTACCTGCCGGCAGGCATTGTGGCGATCCTGATGTCACTGGTGCCGATGCTGGCCCTGCCCATCGCGCTGGCGCTGGGCAATGACAGTTTCCAGCCCCGCCGCCTGCTGGGCCTGGCCCTGGGTCTGCTGGCCGTGCTCCTGATTGCCTCACCCGAGGCCAGCCTGCCCGACCGCGCCATGCTCGTCTTTCTGCCGCTCGCGCTGATAGCCCCGCTGTTTTATGCCTTCGAGGGCAATTACGTCGCCCGCTGGGGCACGGCGGGGCTTGATCCGGTGCAGGTCATGGCGGGTGCCTCGCTCTTTGGTATGGGCATCACCCTGCCGCTGGCGCTTCTGAGCGGGCAATGGATCGACCCGCGCCCCGTCTGGGGGGTGCCGGATCTGGCGCTGATGGCCTCTGCGGTGATCCATGCGGCGGCCTATACCACCTATGTCTGGCTGGTGGGCCGGGCGGGCGCGGTGTTTGCGGCACAGGTGGCCTATCTCGTGACCGGCTTCGGCGTGGTCTGGGCAATGGTGCTGCTGGGAGAGCGCTATTCCCTCTGGGTCTGGGCCGCGTTCGGTGTCATGATGGTGGGGCTGACGCTGGTGCAGCCCCGGCCCCGTTTTGGCCGGGCCGCCGGCTTCTGAGACACAAGGCCATCAAAGAGCGCTATGGATCTTTTCGGATTTGACCAAACCACCCATGCCGTCATCGCGCTTTGCGTGGTGGCAGGCATGTTCGTGCTGTTCCTGCGCGAGTTCTACCCCACCGAGGTTGTGGCCATTGCAGGGGTCTCCACCCTGCTGATCACCGGCGTTTTGCCCTATGACGCGGCGTTGATGGTGCTGTCAAACCCCGCCCCTTGGACCATCGCGGCCATGTTCATCGTCATGGGGGCTTTGGTCAGGACAGGCGCGCTTGACTGGTTCACTCAGATCGCCAACCGCAACGCTGCCGCCCGGCCCGCCTTGGCCATCGGGGCGCTGATGGCTTTCGTGGTGATCTCCTCGGCCATCGTGTCCAACACGCCCGTTGTGGTGGTGATGATCCCGGTCTTCGTGCAGCTGGCAAAGACGATGGGGATGCAGGCCTCCAGGCTGCTGATCCCGCTCAGCTACGCGGCCATTCTCGGCGGCACGCTGACGCTTATCGGCACCTCCACCAACCTGCTGGTTGACGGCGTGGCCCGCGCCAA
>CALFWN010000325.1 GCA_937928335.1 uncultured Litoreibacter sp.
CCGTCATCGATCATGCCGCCATGCTCATAACACATCGCGGTATAGACCACGCCGCCTGCGGGCAGCGTTTTCATGTTGCGGGTGAAGACATATTGGCAAAGGGCTTCGGCGTCGGGGCCGGTGATCTCGAACTTGCGCAGCGGGCTGAGGTCCATGATAACCGCCTTCTGGCGGCAGGCATGGTATTCGGCGATGGGGCCTGCCTCTGCGAAGCAATTTGCCAGCCAGTAACCGTTATACTCGATGAAATTGCGGGTGTGCTTGGCGAAACAGTCGTGGAAGCCGGTTTGCTTGGTCATTTTCATTTCCGCATCTGGGGTGGGCCGGTACGCGACCGAGCGTTGGAAGGTTTCCTCGCCGCTATAGGTACGAACATGGATGTCGGTCGGGTTCCAGCCATTGGCCGCCGTGGTATCGTCGGGGCAGGCAGAGCTGACGCAGACGATGTCGGTCAGCGCCCGCAGAAGCACGTAGTCGCCGGGGCGCGACCACGGCTCGTCGGAATACATGACGCCGTGCTCGTCGAGGAAAGTGTTGAAGAAGAAGTTGATCGCCATCCAGCCCGGGCGTGCCGTGACGTTGAATTTCTCCAGGGCGGTGTTGAAATTCTCCGAACAGTTGGTGTGGCCGGGATAGCCGATATCGTCGTAATATTTGGCCGAGCAGGCCAGCGCGAAAGCGTCATGGCGCCCGCATGTGTCTTGCACGACTTCGACCAGCGGCAGCATTTCCTGATCGTAATATTTGGCGTGCAAGCCGGGCATTGGGTAGGCATGGCCCATCAGCGTTCTTGTCGTCGTCACGTCAAGCGCATGTTCAATGCCCTTATCCAGCTTGCGGGCAGAGAAACATTCGAAATCCGTACATTGTCTGCCATCAACATCGATGATCTGGATATAGTCACCCGCCTTGACAAAGAACGCCTCCGCCGTGGCTGAATGCACGCGGATATCGTCCTGGATATCGGCCAATGGGTTGGGCAGCTCGAACTTCACATGGGATTTGATCACCGCGCGTTTGACCATGACCACCAGCGGCGTTGTGGTGTTTTGCACCTCGATATCCATCGCCTCACCGGGGGCTGCGATGATAATGACGCCGTCGCGCTGGGCGCGCAGAGTTTCGTCTGCCTTGGCACGGGTCGCAGCATCAAAGATGCGCAACGCACCCGCATCCGCAAGGTCGATCTTGCGGGCGTCCAACCCCATCCGAAAGCCGCGCAGGGATTGGTCAGAGCCGGTGAGCAAGGCTTGCAAGCCCGCGGGTTTGGCATTGGGCGTGGCGCCAAGAATGCCAAGATCAACACGGCCTTTTGCGTCGGCAGCGACAATCTCCGCCACCTGCCCGCCCTCATCATTGATCACGGTGATCTGGTCGCCCGCCTCGACCGGGATCAGCACCGCACCTGAACCCTCAACCACATAGCGCTCCATACCCGGCGGCATGGAGAAAGCCCGAGGCTGGATAATCTCGCTGGGCCGCGGCGGACCGGGCTGGACCCTTGGGTAAAGATCGTCGAGCATGTGCTATTCCCTCCCATGCTCATGTTGCATGAGCGGAATAAAACTTTAACAATAAGAATAACGAGGCGTTTTGAGTCTCGCAAGCGTGCAGGTAGCCTAACATGACTTATTCAGCCCTCCCGGCCTGGACCGCGCAATGGGCGCATTAACCCTCGGGCTGATCGCCGCTTTCGCATGGGGGCTGCACGACATTCTGGTACGCCGCGTCAGTCAAAGCACACCGCTGATGGCCTCGCTGCTGGCGGTGCTGATTGCGGGGACCGTGTTTCAGGCGGTCATCATGGGTGCGACGGGCGCGTTTACCTCCGTCTCCGGTGCGGCGGCGGGATATGCGGCGCTGTCGGGCGTGTTCTTTTTGATCGCGAGCCTCGGGCTCTATGGCGCGTTTCAGCGCGGGCCAGTGAGGCTGGTCTCGCCAATCATTGCCAGCTACCCGATCCTTTCTGTCGGATGGGCGGCGTTCAGCGGCGTCTCGGTCTCGCTGCTGGAATGGCTCGCCGTGCTGGCGATCATCACAGGCGTTTCGGTTGTGGCGGCCTTATCCGATGACAGCGACGGCGAGGTGCCATCGAAAGGGCGAACCATCCTTTATGCCGTCATCGCCGCAATAGGTTTCGCGGGCACCTTTGCGATGGGGCAACTGGCGGCGGGCATGTCGCATGACCTACCGGTTGTGATGATCACGCGGGCGGTTGCCATCGTGCTGCTATTGGGCGTCATTGCCGCGAAGTCCCTGCCCTATTGGCCGGGCAAAAAGGCGCTGCCAGTGTTGGCGCTAATGGGGGTGATGGACGGCATCGCCTTGATCTGCGTGCTATCGGCAGGAGGTTTGCCGGATGCGCAATATGCGGCTGTGGCATCCTCGGTCTTTGGGTTGCTGACCATCGTGATGGCCTGGGCTTTCCTGAAAGAGCGCATGACGCCGCCGCAATGGGGCGGGTGCCTGCTGACCTTTGCAGCAATCGGGTATTTGGCGACTTAGGCCGCGCCGCTAGTTCCCGTCAGCGCGAAGCGTGATCGTCCTGCGCTGCCGCATTTTTGAAGGTGACAGCCCGTAGGCATCCTTGACGGCCTTGGCCAGACTGTCGCTTGAACCAAATCCCGTGGCCACCGCCACCTCAATCATCGGCAACAGGGTCTCCTCGATCATCACCCGCGCCCGTTTGGTGCGCAGGCGTTTGTAGAATCGTGCGGGCGTGTCGTCGAAGACTTTGCGAAAGACCCGTTCCAGATGCCGGGTGGAGACGCCCACCTTGCCGGTCAGCTCCGCAATGGAAATCGGCTCGGCAATCGTGTCTTCCATCAGCTGGATGGCATGGGTGATATGCGCGGTGAACAGCCCCTTATTGTCGGCAATATTTCGCGGCTGCTCGGCATCCGCCTTGCGGATCACGTGCAACAGCAGCCGGTTTCCCAGCTCCGCCACTTGCACGCTCTCCAGAAGTGGCGCGATGATCCCGATGATCAGCTCGGCCGTGGCCCCTGCCCCCGCCGCTGTAATGATGCCGTCGCTGTTTTCGGAAAACCGCGTTGTCAGGTTCGGATGATCCCCGGTCTCGCGCAAGGTCTCGATATCGGCCCAATGCGTGGTCACCCGGCCCGCAGGCCTAGTCGTGGCTTTTACATAGGCGGTGGCCGCATCCGACAACAGCACCACCGGGCAGGAGCAGCGCTGCATCGCGCGTGCTCGCCGCATCCAGACCGACATATCTGTCTTGCGCCCCCCGATCACCATCATCAGATCACCGTGTTTGTCACCCTCAATGGCAGGCTCTGCGCGCACCATCATCGCGTCCGAGCCCGTCACCAGCCCCGGCGTGTCAGAGATCAGACGCCAGCCAAACATTTCCCGCCCAAGGATCGCATTGGCCGTCGACAGAGTGTGCATCACCGCCGCCAGCTCCAGCGCGCAAAAACCCTTGCCCACGAATATGTCCAGCCGCCGCGTGAGGCTGGCGTGGTCCACACCTGACGCCTGCGCGGTGAAACTGTCAAATCCGGTCTGCCGCATCCGCATCTAGGCGCCCACCCAACCTGCTGCAACCTGCCGTCTATAGGCGACGGTGGCGTTGCGCATCAGCAGCGCCACCGTCACCGGGCCAACCCCGCCGGGAACAGGCGTGATCCAGCCCGCCACCTCTTTGACTGCATCCGTATCAACGTCGCCGACAATTTTCGCGGAGCCATCTTCGCCGGTGATCTGGTTGATCCCGATATCAATCACCGCAGCCCCCGGCTTGATCATATCCGAGCCAATGAAATTGGCCTTGCCCACAGCCACCACCACCACATCAGCCCGCCGCGAATGCATCGCCACAGAGCGGGTCATGTGATGGCACACCGTCACGGTCGCACCTTCCGCCATCAGCATCATAGCCGCCGGTTTGCCGACAATCTCGGAATGGCCGATCATGACCACCTCAAGCCCTTCCAGCGCCAGCCCGGTCTCCTTGATCAGCTCGACACTCGCCGCCGCCGTACAGGGCGCCAGCGCCACATCGGAATAGACAATATTGCCGATGGAGGCCGGGTTCATACCCTCGACATCCTTCAGCGGATGAATGGCAGATTGCAGGGAGCGGACATTGATATGCTCCGGCACCGGGCGCTGCAAAATGACGCCCAGCACCGCCGGGTCGTCATTCATTGCCTGTATCTTGTCCTTGGCCGCCTCCTGGCTGATATCGGAGGGCCAGGTCTGCAACTCAAAGCCAAGCCCTGCGCGCTCTGCCCCACGGGCTTGGTTGCGCATGTAAACTGCAACCTCCGGGTTATCCCCGATACAGATCGACACCAAAGACGGCATCGCTTCGATCCCTGAGGTATAGGCGCGGCATTCGTCAAAGATGCGCTTCGCCACGGCTTTGCCGTCGAGTAAGCGATGATCCTGCTTCAGGTCTTTCAAGCCCAGCCCTCCCGCATAGGCGATCAACAGCGCTCGCCAGAATACATTCCTAGTGGTAAATTATTTTTCCTTTCCGTCAACGTGAAAATTGAGACGCCCATAGAAACAGATTGGCTCTCAAATGTAGTGTTTTCGCGCGCCGTGTTGCGAAGGCCAGAAGCCGGGCCGGTGCTCAAATCGTATCCGGCTCTGCCCTCATTAACCGTATTCGCTATCCAGGTGGTCCTTGACCATTACCCGCATGATACCGACAGAGCTTTCACAAGACCGAAAACAACCATCTCAGCCATGTAAAAAAGCAAATACGCAGCGCAAAGCTATCTATCAGAACTGACACAAATGCTAGGCTGGCGGAGGAGGTGGGATTCGAACCCACGGTAGACTTTCACCTACGTCGGTTTTCAA
>CALFWN010000326.1 GCA_937928335.1 uncultured Litoreibacter sp.
CGGTCATTGATGAATGTGTCACTTTGCACCAGCAGCCGGAAAATGCCCGCCTGCTTGCTTTCCACGACGCGGCGCAGCCTGCGGTCGGAAAAGGCGCGGTTGCCCACAAAGCTGATCCGCTCGACCTCGGCCACCCGGCCCTCGGTCACTTCAAAGACCAGATCAACGCGGTTGTTGGAGCGCGGAATGATGCGCGGCGTCACGGTCGCGGCGATCCGGCCCGCCTGACGGTAACCCTCGGTCAGGGTTGCGGCGTCAGCCTCTGCCGTGGCCGGGCTATAGACCCGGCGCGATTGCGATTGCAGCACCGATAGCAGATCCTCGTCCTTCAGCCGGGAATTGCCTTCGATATTGACCCGGTTGATGGTCGGGAATTCCTTGACCGTTACGACAAGCGTGTTGCCCGCAGGTACAATATCCACTGTCTCGAACAGGCCCGAGCCCTGCAGGCGCTGGAAGCCGTCATTGATCTGCCCGGCCGAGACAGGCTGGCCGCGCGGGATATCCAGAAAGCTCAGGATCGTCGCATCCTCGATGCGCTGGTTGCCGTTGATCTCGACATTGGTGATGGTGAAGCTCTGCGCCACCGCCGGGGCAACAAGGACGGGCGCGACCGTGACCCCCAAACCAAGCGCGGCCATAACCGACAAACATTTTACACCATATTTGATACGCCGCACGAAATTTGCGATCTTCATATGCCTACAGCCCCGCCCATATACATTATCTAGTGCCAACAAGTACCCCGCTTCTGGCGAGTTGTCAAAACGAAGACTGTGGAAAACTCAGGCGCCGAAATGGCAAGAACCGCGCCTGCCAAGACGCGGTTTTATAAGTAGAAAAATAGGCAGAAAAGCCGACAGACCTGCGCCGAGCGGAGCGCTAACGGATCAGAAGGAGACCGCGTGGCCGCCGAGCATCAAACCGGCAGCAATCGCGGCAGGCCATAACAGCCGGTCGAGGTTCAGCTCGACCAGAAGATGCAACCCGCGATATCCGTGTTCAAATACGTGCATGAGATCAACGCCCATTCTCGTGGCAAGATGAACTCAATATGAACGCAAGATTATGGCCCAATTGGGGCAGCACCACGTCAGCTTGGGGGCAATTCAAGCAAGCCCACAAGATATAGGGGCACCTAACCCCTTGTGCTACCGCGCAAATCCCCGAAACAGCCCTTACGGGCAGAACAGATCATTGCTGAGCGCAAACACCATCAGCGACAGCAGCAGCATCAGGCCGGTGGTCATCATCACATTGAGCGCCCGGTCGCTGGGCGGCTGGCCTGCGACGGCCTCATAGGCGTGAAACACCAGATGGCCGCCATCGAGCACCGGGATCGGGAACAGGTTCAGCAGCCCCACCGCCGTAGACAGCACCGCAATGAACCAGATGAATTCCTGCAGGCCCTGGCTCGCCATGTCGCCCGAGGTCTGGGCGATGCCGATAGGCCCTTGAATATTGCACGAGCTGATCGCGCCGGTGATCATGTGCCACAACCCCGACAGGCTGGAGGAGGCCACGAAATAGGTCTGCTGCGCGCCGCCGGTCAACGCCTCCCAGACGCCCAATGTCACGCGCGGCGGCTCGAAAAATGCACCACCTGAGAAGCCGATCAGCCAGCGGGTCTCGAACCCGTCTTCGGTCGGCAGGTCGCGTTGGCGCGGGGTCAGCTCGACCTGCAGGCTCTCGCCCGCGCGCCAGACATCCAGCGCGACGCTCTTGCCCGCGCCGTTCTGCACCAGATCCTGAACCTGGCTCAGCGACCAGACGGGCGCGCCGTCTACTGCCGTGATCACATCGCCCACGGCAAGCCCCGCATCCATCGCCGCCGATTGCGGCTGCAATTGATCCAGCACCGGCGGGAACGGATAAACGCTGTCAAACGTGGTCTCCGTGCCGTCGCGTTCCACCACGTAAGACACGGTCCGGGCCGGATCGGCGGCGCGGGCAACCTCGTAGAACGTGGCCAGATCCGGCACCGCCTCGCCGCCCACACACAGCAGACGGTCGCCGGGCTCGAACAGCTCTTCAGCGCCGGGATTGGGTTTCAGCGCGCCGATCACGGGCTCGTCCTCGATGGTGCCCGAGAAAATGAAAATCCCGGCAAAGACCAGCGTGGACAGGATAAAATTGAACACCGGCCCTGCCGCAACGGTGGCGGAGCGGCGCCAGAGGGCGGCGCCGTGCATGGTGCGTTTCAGCTCTGCCTCGGACAGGGTGCCGATGGCCTCCCCATCCTTGCCAGACGCCGCATCCGCATCGCCCAGAAACTTGACATAGCCCCCGAAGGGCAAGGCCGCGACCTGCCATGTCGTGCCATGCTTGTCGACGCGGGAATAGAGCACCGGGCCGAACCCCAAAGAGAACACCTCTGCATGGATGCCGCACCAGCGGCCGACGATGTAATGGCCGTATTCATGGATTGCCACGATCACCGAAAGGGCCACGACGAAGAATAACAGCACCCAGCCGACGCCGCCCGCAGCGGAGATCAAACCTGCAAAATCCATATACCCTTGCCCTTTACTCG
>CALFWN010000327.1 GCA_937928335.1 uncultured Litoreibacter sp.
GGTCCAGCATCTCCCGGCGGCTGGTATGCGACAACGCGGCAAACACGCGGTCCATTTCAGAATCAGTAAACATGTAATTACATATTTACATAATGATCCCTGAGTCAAGGCCTGTCTTCAACACGCGACCAGACACCGCCCCGCAACACCAATTGAGGCAATAATGCGGCAAGGCATGAGAACCTCAAGATGTAGCGGAACGCCCGTCACGCAACACTACATCTAGCAAAACTGGATGAAGAAAAACCCCGAACACATTGAAACTAAGGTATTTTCGAAAACCGTCCTTTATGCTACGGTGCGGAAAGCGCTGAAAATCAGCTAAAAAACAAAAGAAAGATGCAACGACATCTTTCGAGGCAGAAACGGGCAGTCGAGTGTATCTACGACTTTTGGAATCGGTCCGCAGGGGCCTGTGGGTTTCCCTATATGTAATGGCGTTTGCGCTGGTCGCGACACCGGGTTTGGCGGCGCCATATGCGGCGCTTGTGATGGATGCGCGCACCGGCAAGGTGCTCCATGCGCGAAATGCCGACACAAGGCTTCATCCCGCTTCCCTGACCAAGATGATGACGCTCTATGTCGCCTTCGAGGCCATCCGCCGGGGCGAAATCACCCTCGACACCAAGGTCAAGATCTCGCGCAAGGCCGCCGCCGAGGAACCCTCCAAACTGGGTCTCAAAGCAGGCCAGCGCATCGCGCTGCGCTACCTGATCCGCGCCTCTGCCGTGAAATCCGCCAATGACGCCGCCACTGCAATTGGCGAGGCGATCTCGGGCTCGGAGGCCGCCTTCGCGCGGCGCATGACCCGCACCGCCAAGGCGCTTGGCATGACCAAAACCACTTTCAAGAACGCCCACGGTCTGACCGAAAAAGGCCACATGTCCACTGCCCGCGACATGTCGATTCTGGGCCGCCACATGATCTACGACTACCCGCAATATTATAACCTGTTCTCGCGCCAGACGACCCATGCGGGCGTCACGCAGGTCCGCAACACCAACCGTCGCTTCCTGCAAAACTATCGCGGCGCGGACGGCATCAAGACCGGCTACACCCGCGCGGCGGGCTTCAACCTTGTGGCCTCTGCCGAGAAGGGCAACGAGCGCATCATCGCCACCATGTTCGGCGGCAGTTCCACCGCAGCCCGCAACGCCCGCGTGGCCGAGCTGCTGGATATGGGGTTTGAGCGCGCGCCCTCAAGCGCTGCCCTGCGCAAACCCGCCCTGCCCGCCTATACCGGCGAGCCACAGATCAGCGACGCAACGCCCAAGGTGATCAAGGTCAAACCGACCGTCACCGCCGTTGCCAAAAGCCATCGCCCCGCGATGCGCCCCGAAAAAGCCCCCTCCCCAGAGATGCTGCTGGCGTTGGTTGATGACGTGACCAAAAACGTGGCCACCGCCATCGAGGAGGTCGCAGAAGAGGTCAAAGAGGACGCGCCGCAAGAAGAGGTGCAGGTCGCCCGCGCACCCGCCCGGTCGCTTGTCACCCCGATTGAACGCCCCGAGGGGCTGGTGCAGGCGACGCTGGAACCCGCACCCGAGACGCCGGAACCCGGCGCCCGCCAGATCATCACCCGCGCCTCCACCTCCGGCGGCCGTCACTGGGGCATCAGCCTGGGCTATCACGTCACCAAACATGACGCCGAACGCGTGTTGCTGCAAACCGCCCTGCAAGAGATCGAAACGCTGGACGAGGCCTTGCGCAAGGTGGCCAACAAGCCGCGCGGCTGGGAGGCCAATTTCGTGGGTCTCACCCAGGATCGCGCGCAACTGGCCTGCGCCCGGCTGTCATCGCGCGGCATCACCTGCGAAACACGCGGCCCGGCGGGCTAGTAGTAGGCTAAAGCCCTGCTCTAGCTTTCTTTCAGGTCCAGCGCGGCGGCCAGCAGGGTCTGGGTGTATTCCGTCTGCGGGTTGGTGAAGACCGCTTCGGCCTCGCCTGTCTCGACCACATCGCCCTGTTTCATGACGATCATCTTGTGGCTCAGCGCGCGCACCACTTTCAGATCGTGGCTGATGAACAGATAGGCGAGCCCGTATTTCTTCTGCAGGTCGCGCAGCAGATCCACAATCTGCACCTGCACCGTCATATCCAGCGCGCTTGTCGGCTCGTCCAGCACCACCAGCTTGGGCCGCAGGATCATCGCCCGCGCAATCGCGATCCGTTGCCGCTGCCCACCGGAAAACTCATGCGGGTAGCGGTGCATCATCTCGGGCTCCAGCCCCACCTCTTTCATGATGTCCGAGACCATCTCGCGCGGGTTGCGCCCCGGCTCCGTGCCGTGGATCGTCAGCCCTTCGGCAATGATCTGCTCCACCGTCATGCGCGGACTGAGCGAGCCGAACGGGTCCTGAAACACGATCTGCATATCGGCCCGCAAGGGCCGCAGCGCCCGTGATTTCAGCCCCTGAATGTCACGCCCTTCCAGCAGGATCGGACCCGCGCTGGAAATCAGCCGCATCACCGCCAGCGCCAGCGTGGTCTTGCCCGAGCCAGATTCCCCCACGACGCCCAAAGTCTCCCCCGCGCGGACAGAAATCGTGGCTGCGTTCACCGCCTTCACATGGCCCACGGTGCGTTTCATCAGGCCCCGGTTGATCGGGAACCATATCCGCAGCGCATCCGTGGAGACGATCTCCGCCGCCCCTGCAGGCACCGGGTCGGGCATCCCCGTGGCCTCTGCGGCCAGCAGCTTCTGGGTGTAGGGATGTTGCGGGCTATCGAAAATCTCCGCCGTGCGGCCATGCTCCACGATCTGGCCATGCTGCATCACATAGACCCGGTCCGCGATCTTGCGCACCACGCCAAGGTCATGGGTGATGAAGAGAAGCCCCATATCCTCCGTCTTTTTCAGATCCGCCAGCAGGCTGAGGATCTGCGCCTGAATGGTCACATCCAGCGCCGTTGTAGGCTCATCCGCGATCAGCAGCTCCGGCCCGTTGGCCAGCGCCATCGCGATCATCACCCGCTGCCGCTGCCCGCCCGATAATTGATGCGGGTAGGACCCCAGCCGGCTTTCCGCGTCGCGGATGCCGACCTTCTCCAACAGCTCAATCACCCGCGCGCGCGCCGAGCCGCCCGACAGCCCCTGATGCAGGGTCAGGCTTTCGGTGATCTGCTTCTCCAGCGTATGCAGCGGGTTCAGTGAGGTCATCGGCTCCTGAAAAATAAAGCTGATATCATTACCGCGCACCGCCATTAGCTCGCGTTCCGTGGCGTTGGACAGCTCCGCGTCGCGGTACTGAACCGACCCGCCAATCGTGGCCGAGGCAGGCAGCAGCTGCACCGTGCTCAGGGCTGAAACCGACTTGCCCGAGCCCGACTCGCCCACCAGCGCAACCGTCTCCCCCTTGTCGACATGGAAGCTCACGCCCTTGACAGCCTGCGTCACCTCCCCGTCCTGCCGGAAGCTGACCGTCAGGTCCTTGACGTCCAGAAGCCGCGTCCCCGCATTGGTCATTGAAAGGTCTTTCTGGGGTCAAACGCGTCGCGCACGCCTTCAAAGATGAAAACCAGCAGCGACAGCATGATCGCGAAGGTGAAAAACGCGGTAAAGGCCAGCCACGGCGCCTGTAGGTTCTGCTTGGCCTGCAAGGTCAGCTCCCCCAGCGACGGCGCCGAGGACGGCAGCCCGAAGCCCAGAAAATCCAGCGTCGCCAAAGCGCCGATGGTGCCGGTGACGATAAAGGGCAGGATGGTCAGCGTGGCAACCATCGCGTTGGGCAGCATGTGGCGGAACATGATCGTGGCATTCGACACGCCCAGCGCCCGCGCCGCGCGCACATATTCAAAGTTCCGCGCCCGCAGGAATTCCGCGCGCACCACGCCCACCAGCGCAGGCCAGCCAAAGACAATCGACAAGATCACCAGCAGCCAGAAACTGCGCCCCAGAATGGCGAACATGATGATGATCACATAAAGGCTCGGCACCGCGCTCCAGATCTCCAGAATGCGCTGAAAGATCAGGTCCACGCGCCCGCCGAAATACCCCTGCACCGCGCCTGCCGCGACGCCGATGATGGTGGCGGCCACGGTGACCAGTAGGGTAAAGACAATCGACAGCCGGAAGCCGTAAATCACCCGCGCCAGCACGTCGCGGGCAGAGTTATCCGTGCCCAGCAAATGCGTGCTGTCAGGCGCCGAGGGCGCAGGCCCGTTAATGTCGTTGATCGTGTTGTAGCTGAACGGCAAGAGCGGGTTGATGATCCAGCCGGTCTGAATCGCCTCGCCCCCGATCTCGCCATCCGCCGCGTCCTCGATGGTCGCGTCCGGGTCGTCCCAGCAGTTCTCGCTGCCGCCCGAGATGATCAGGCATTGCACCTCGATATCGCGGTATTCGGCCTCCGTGCGGAAGTCGCCGCCAAAGGTGGTCTCCGGGTAGAATTTGGCAATCGGGCTGTAAAACGCGCCCTGGTATTTCACCAGCAAGGGTCGGTCATTGGCGATCAGCTCGGCAAACAGCGACAGCCCGAACAGCACCGCGAATATCCACATCGAGTACCAGGCCCGGCGGTTGCGCTTGAAATTGGTCCAGCGGCGTTGATTGAGCGGCGACAACCTCATGTCTCGCGGCTTTCAAAGTCAATCCGCGGGTCGATAAACACATACATCAAATCCGACAGGATGCCGACAACCAGCCCGATCAGGCCAAAGAAATAAAGCGTGCCGAATACAATCGGGTAGTCCCGCGCCACTGCCGCCTCGAACGTCAAACGCCCCAGCCCGTCCAGCGAGAACACCGTCTCGATGATCAGCGAGCCCGAGATGAAGACCCCCAGAAACACCGCCGGAAGCCCCGAGATGATGATCAGCATCGCGTTGCGGAACACATGCCCATACAGCACCTGCCGCTCGCTCAGCCCCTTGGCCTTGGCGGTGATCACATATTGCTTGGAGATCTCGTCCAGAAAGCTGTTCTTGGTCAAAAGCGTCATCGTGGCAAAGCCCGCGATGGTCACCGCCGTCACCGGCAGGATGATGTGCCACAGATAATCCAGCACCTTGCCGATCAGGCTCAGGCTCTCCCAATTGTCCGAGGTCAGCCCCCTGAGCGGGAAGATTTGCCAATAGGAGCCACCCGCAAACAGCACCAGCAGCAGGATGGCGAACAGGAAGCCGGGGATGGCATAGGCCACGATGATCACGCCCGAGGTCCAGGTGTCGAATTTCGACCCGTCTCTGATGGCCTTGCGGATGCCCAGCGGGATCGAGATCAGATAGGTGATGATTGTCGACCACAGCCCCAGCGTGATCGACACGGGCAGCTTCTCGGCCACCAGCGACAGCACGCCTTCAGAGCGGAAATAGCTTTCGCCAAAATCAAACCGCAGGTAGTTCCACATCATCAGCAGGAAACGCTCCACGGGTGGCTTGTCGAAGCCAAACTCGCGCTCCAGCTCTTCGATGAATTCCCGCGGCAGGCCCTGCGCACCCTCGTAGCTGCTATTGCCCTCCTCGATCTGCAGATCGGGCTGCTCCACCCCGCCATTGATCGAGGTGAACGCGTCGCCGCCGCCTTCAAGATTGGCAAGGATCTGCTCCACCGGGCCGCCGGGCACGAATTGCGTCAGCGTAAAGTTCACCAGCATGATGCCGATCAGCGTCGGAATGACGAGCAATAGCCGTCGAAGGATATAGGCGCCCACGTTATGTCTCCAGACCTAGCGCAGAACGCCCTTGTCGCGCAGCGCCTGCGCCTTGTCCTCATCATACCACCAGAAATCATAGAGCCCTACGGCCAGCGGCGGCAGCTCTTCGGGGCGGCCATAAACGTCGTAATAGGCCAGCCAGTTCTCTTTCTTGTACCATTGCGGGATGGCAAAGCGCAGCGACAAAAGCACCCGGTCCAGCGCGTGGACGGCGGTTTGCATATCCTCCAGCGTGGTCGCGTTGATGACATAGGGGATCACCTTGTCCACCGCCTCGTTGCGCAGCCGCATCAGGTTGCGCGAGCTGTTATCGGCGGTTTTGGAGGCAAACCATTGCTGCAACCCGATAGAGGGCTCGAACGGCATCTGAAAACCCTGATTGGTCATGTCGAATTTGCCCGCCCGGCGGCGCTCGATATATTGCGCTCGGTCGATCCGCTCCAGCGAGCCGTCCACGCCCAGCGCCTTCAGGTTCTCGATAAACGGGTTCACCACGCGGTCATAAAGCGGGTTGAACTGGATCACATTCAGGCTCAGCACCTCGCCATCCTTGCGGCGCATCCCGTCGCTGCCAGCCTCCCAGCCGGCCTCGTCCAGCAATTTACCCGCCTGACGCAACACACGGCGCGAGGGGCGCGCGCGCGCCTCGTCCTGCACAATCTGGGCGACCACCGGGTCGGTCAGGATCGTCTCAGGCAGCAGGCCTTCCTCCACCAGCGGGGCCAGAATTGCCAGCTCATCTTCGGACGGGGCGCCCGTCGCAGCCAGATCGGTATTGGGCCAGAAACTATCAGGCCGCTCAAACAGCCCGTAAAACAGCGTCTTGTTGGACCATTCAAAGTTGAACATGAGCGTGATCGCCTCACGCACCTTCGGGTCCTGCCATTTCGGGCGGTCAAGGTTGAACACGAAAGACAGCGCCTGCCCCACCGTGCCATCCGAGGGCGTGTCCAGAATAACCGAGCCGTTTCTTACATTCTCAAAATCATAGCCCGTCGCCCAATCCTTGGGGTCGCTTTCCGCCTTGAACAGATAGGCCCCGGTCTTGAACGCCTCAAAAGCCGCCGTCCGGTCAGCAAAATATTCCGTGCGGATGCGGTCGAAATTGTTCCGCCCCCGGTTCACGGGCAAATCCTCAGCCCAATAGTCTTTGTAGCGGCTATAGATCACCTGACGGTTAGGCTCGAAACTTTCCAACACATATGGCCCGGTGCTCATGAACAGCACCTTGGAAGACTTGTCGAGTTGGGCGCCCGTTTCTTCGAACCATTTCTTCGAGAAGGAGGGAGTGATCCCTGCAACCCCAATTCGGTCACGCACTGAGGACTCGGGGTTGAAGCTGAACTTGATTGTGAAGTCGTCGATCACCTCAACGTCTTCGAAGAAGTTTTCAACGATGCGTCGGTATTCCGCGATACCTTTGGTGCGGAACAACTCGTTTGTAAATTTAATATCATGAGCAGTAAGTTGTGTCCCGTCCCAAAACCGTATGTCCTCGCGCAGATTGAACGTCACGTATGACAGGTCTTCGGGATATTCCAGCGTGGTGCACAAAAAACAGTAGGCCCCATACGGGTCATCCGCAAAGCTGGTCAGCAACCTATCATAACCGATATCCGTCAAAGCCGCCGTGTTCCCGTCGCGGGCATATGGGTTGAAGCTGTCAAATGTCCCAAGCGACCAGGTGGAGATTTCCCCGCCCTTGGGCGCATCGGGGTTCACATAATCCAGATGGTCGAACTCGGCGGGGTATTTCAGCTCCCCAAAGTTGGAGTAGCCGTGGCTGATCGTCACCTCCTGCGCCTTGGCGGCCCCTGCGGCAAGCCACGCCATACCCGCAATGACGGCAATCCCGGACCAGCGGAGCATATCCCGCATG
>CALFWN010000328.1 GCA_937928335.1 uncultured Litoreibacter sp.
CTGGGGAGGATTCGAACCCCCGACCCCTTGATTCGTAGTCAAGTACTCTATCCAACTGAGCTACCAATCCGCGTGACGGTGGATTTAACCCTGACCCAATGGCATTGCAAGGACAAAGCGCCAGGGTTTTGCTATTCGGCAGCCTGGTCAACTTGCAGCGGTTGTTTGGGAAGGCTGAGGGCAAACTCGGTTCCGGTCTCGTCGGTTTTGACCAATCTCAGCGAGCCGCCGTGGCCCTGCACCAGCTCCGAGGCGATCACCAGCCCCAGCCCTGTGCCACCTTTGCGCACGCCGCCCTCAAAAGGCATGAACAGATGCTCCTGCGCCTTGGGCGGCAGGCCGGGGCCGGTATCACATATGGTCATCTGCCAGTGCTGCTCTGTTTCATGGGCCTCGATCTTGATGGTGCCGGGCTTGCCGGTTGCCTCGATCGCCTGCCGCGCATTGCGCACCAGATTGCCCAGCACACGGAACAGCTGCTCCTCGTCTATGCGCGCGGTCATCCCCGGCTCGACCTGATCAAGGAAGGTGACGGAGCCATCAGAGGCCAGCCTCTCGCCTTCCAGCACATCATCGACCAGATCGGACAGCACCACCCGGTTGAGACTGGGGGCAGGTTCTTCCACACGACCGAAGGCCAGCGTCCCCTCACACAGGTTCACCGCACGGCTGAGCGAATTGACCAGCTTGGGCGCGGTGCGTTTTACGGCCGGGTCCTCGCTGCGCTCCATCCGGTCAGCGAGCAGCGTCGCCGTGGTCAGAATATTGCGCAGGTCGTGGCTGATCTTGGCGACCGCGCCGCCCAATTGCGCAAGCCGTTCCTTTTGCCGCAATGCGCTGGTCAGCTGGGTCTGAAGCTGGGCCAGGGCATCCTCGGCTGAGCGCAGCTCGATAATGGAGGACTCGGGCGAGATAATGCGCCGGGCATCCTCAGGGGCCTCCGCGTAATGCTCAATATGTTCAACCACCCGTTTGACCGGCTTGACCATGAACCGCCTGACCGCACCAAAGAGCAGCACAGCCGAGACCACCGAGATCACCAGAGACAGCAGCAGGATGCGAATGCCATAATCAATCATAGCGCCGCGCAACGGCGCCTGCGGCATGGTGACATCGATCATCGTTCCGGCCGCATTGGTGGGCGCGCCGATGACCCGTATCACCCCGTCAGCGGGCATGATCAGCTGGTTCAATGCACCTGAAATCAAATAAAGCGCGGACGGGTCTCTGAGGTCCACCATCGTCGTCACAGGACCCGGCACCGGCGAGGACAGGATCAGCTGGCTGACGGCGTCGCGCCTGAGGGCCACGTTATAGACGCCTGCATTGTCCAGCAGCTCTTGTGCCAGCGTCGACGGGAGCTGCGTATCTTGCGAGGCCAGCACCGAGAGGGAGGCAATCTGCGCCTTCTCAAGCCGTGCCGCCAGATAATCCTGCCGATACCGCGCGACGGATGGAACAAAAATCAGGATCTCCGCCGCCATCACAAAGATGATCGACAGGATCAGAAACCGACCTGACAGCGACCTCATCAACAACCCCTCCCTTTCATCAGCGCGGCGTCACGGCACATACCGCTGCACAAGGCCCACAACCCGTTTGACCATTGGATTTTCGAACAGTCTAGGGGAGAAATAAGCCCCCGCGGCCCGTTTGTTAACCTCCCCGAGGGTCGGATAGGGCGCAACCATACCAGCAACCTGGCTCATTTTCAGGTTATTTGCGATGGCCAGCGCCCAAATGCCGATCAAATCACCCGCCGACGCGCCCACAATGGAGGCCCCGACGGGACGCCCCTTGACCACCATGACCTTGATAAAGCCCGTGGTTTTCGCCTCCGCAATGGCACGGTCATTCTCATGCAGCTCGAACCGGGCAACCTCCATCGCGGCCCCGTGCGTCTCGCGGGCCTGCGCCTCTGTGAGGCCGACCTGCGCCAGCTCCGGGTCCGTATATGTAGCCCTTGGCAGGTGATCCTGCCGCGCCTTGGAGGGCAGCCCGAACAGGATGGAGCGGATCACCACCCCGGCATGATAGCCCGCGACATGGGTAAACTGCATCTGACCCGCCACGTCGCCAATGGCGTAGACCTTCTTGTTGGTGGTGCGCATGGAGGCATCCACCTGAATGCCGCCGCGATCATAGGTGATGCCTGCGTTTTCCAGGCCCAGATCGTTCACATTGGCCGCCCGCCCGACGGCCATCAGCAGATGCGAGCCCTCAAAGACCCGGCCGTCCTTGGCTTTCACCGTGATAGCGCCAGCGCTGCCGGAAACCTCGCTGGCCATTGCGTCTTCCTCGATAACCAGCCCCTCGTCCCGCAACCGCTCCAGCACCACCCCAGCAAGCTCCGGGTCGTCGCGGCCCATCGCCTTGGCCGCCTCGATCACCGTCACCCTGGAGCCCAGCCGCAGATAGGCCTGCGCCATCTCGATCCCGATAGGGCCGCCGCCAATGATCAACAGATGCGCGGGCTGTTCACGCAGCCCCCACAGGCTTTCATTGGTCAGGTAGGGCACCGTGTCCAACCCGGCAATGGGCGGCACAAAGGGCGAAGAGCCCGTGGCCACCACGACGCGGCGGGCGGTGATCTCGTAAGCCCCGGCCTGAACCGTATTGGCGTCGATAAAGCGCCCGCGCTCCTGAATAACATTCACGCCGAGGCCTTCGAACCGCTCCACGCTGTCCACGGGTTCAATCGTCGAGATCACGCTCTGCACATGGTCCTTAGCTGCGGCATAGTCGATCTTGGGCGTGACATTCGCCACCCCGAACTTGGCCCCGTTGCGCATTATATGGGCCTGTTTGCCCGCCGCAATCAGCGCCTTGGACGGCACGCAGCCGTAATTCAGGCAGTCGCCGCCCATCTTGTGATCTTCCAGCAGCACCACATCCGCGCCCATCTGCACCGCACCAGCCGCCACCGACAGGCCACCGGAGCCTGCGCCAATGACCAGAAGGTCCGTCTTCAATTTTGTCATCGTCTAGATACCCTCTTTGCCGCGCACGGCCTTCAGCAGTATGGGCAAAGCCGCCAGAGCGCAAAGGCCCAGAATGGGCAGCAGGATATGCGGCTCGAAAATAATCCCCAGATCAGGCGTCTCACCCCGCGCGAAGACCTCTCCCAATCCTGCGCCGACCGAGGTGTAGACAAGCGAGCCCGGAATGATGCCCAGAAAGGTTGATATCACGAAGCGGCGGTAGGGCACATCGACAAGCGCAGGCACCAGATTGGCCACGAAGAACGGGACCGCGGGCACCAGCCGGATCAGGAACAGAACGGACCATTGGTTCTCGTCGATCCCGTCCTTGATCTTCTTTACCAGCCCGGAGCCTGCCTCCATTTTGTCAGCCAACCTGTCGCCAAACCCGACCCGTGCCGCCGTAAAGATAGCCGTGGCCCCGACGGTCGCGCCGATCAGGTTGTAAAGCACGCCCGGAAAGGTTGCGAACAAGAAGCCGCCGGTCAGCGTGGCGATGGCAGCACCCGGAAGCGAGAAAGCGACGATCACAATGTATATTGCAATGAAGGCCAGGGCAGCCACCAGATAATTGGCATCCCGAAAGCCGATCAGGGCCTCCCGGTTCTCCTGCAAGGCCTGAAAACTGAGATAGTCACGCAAGAAAAACGCCCCCAGAAGCGCCGCGAGTGCGACCACGATAATCGGCAACCGCTTTTGAAGCGTGGATTTGTCGCGTGCTTGGGTCATGTCGCTCATTTCGGTTTGGTCCTCGGGCATGAGTATCCTACCCCACATGCCGAAAACACTCCCTCCGCGATAGCGCGCTCACGATGGGTTGAACTGGAGTGAGCATCTGGGCGCTCTTTTGGCATAGAATACCATGTCTGAGTGCGCCCAGTGCCAGCCAGATGTGCATTTGAGTGCGAATTGTTGCAAAAACAGGCCGCCGAGCAGCGCCATAGCCGTTGACGGGCCGCACGCTCCTGTCTATGACCCGGGTTCTGAACATGGATGGGCCTCGAATCTTGGTGATTTGCCGCCCTTACCCGCAAGGAGGCTCCCGATGAGCAAACGTACATTTCAGCCGTCGAACCTGGTTCGCAAGCACCGTCACGGCTTCCGTGCCCGCATGGCAACCAAAGCTGGCCGCAAGATTCTGAACGCACGCCGTGCAAAAGGCCGGAAATCGCTGAGCGCTTAAGCGCCGCCGATTTTCTGACAGCATTGAAACCGCCGGAGGCACGCGTAGCAGGACATCCCGTCCCGGACGCAACCCAGCCTCCGGCGGTTCCCGTTTTGACATCCACCTTGCGCAAGCGCCGCGACTTTTTGCGGGCCGCCAAAGGCCGGCGTGCAGCCACCACCGGCTTCCTGCTACAGGCCTTTGATCGCGCTGACGGTGACAGGACGATACGCGTTGGTTTCACCTGCTCCAAAAAGGTCGGCAATGCGGTCGCCCGAAACCGCGCCAAGCGCCGCCTGCGCGCTCGAGCGTCTCGATATCGACCCCGAAACGATGCCGCCCCAACACGACGCCCGACAGTGGGACGATGCGAAGGCCATCTTCGCCGCACGAATCGCCACGAAGACCCGCGACGAGTGGGACGCCATCTTCGAAGGGTCAGACGCGTGTTACGCGCCCGTCCTCGAACCAGCCGAAGCCATTGCCCACCCGCACAATGTCGAACGAGGCACGTTCGTGAATGTGGCTGGTGTCGATCAGCCAGCACCAGCACCCCGGTTCAGTCGAACCCCTCAGGCAACGCCCACTCCACCAGCACACGCCGGGCAACACACCGATGAGGCCTTGGGCCGTTGGGGGTTCTCGGGCGACGAACTACAAACGCTTCGCGATGCCGAGGCCATCGCATAACGGTGGACAGCATTCGTTCGCTGCATGACATTCTGTCGTGGGTGGTGATGGTGTCAGCCGGACTCGCCGGTGCTTGGGCAACAGCTGCGCATTGGGTCGAGTCGCTGCGCCACGATTCCCTGTGGACGGTGCACCACGTTGTGCACTTCGTCGTTGCATTGCAGGTGTCGCTTGGAGCGATCTTGGTGGGCTTCACCGAAGTGAACGCCGACGGCAACCACGTGTTCTACGGCTTCCTGACGTTCGTCGGTGTCGGCATCATCATTGGCTACCGGCATCTCAGCGAATACCGCTACCTGCTCTACGGCTTGGGCGGCTTGTTCGTTATGGGCCTAGCGATACGAGCGTTTCTGCTCAACCCGATCGTGTCC
>CALFWN010000329.1 GCA_937928335.1 uncultured Litoreibacter sp.
TCATGCGCCCCACAGCCCCCGAACAGCTTGCCGCCAAGCCCGGCTGGGTGGAGACCGTGGCCTCCTACCAGTCGCTTTACACGACCGAGACCCTGTCGGGCGGCGCGCAGGACCCTGCTGCCTCGCAGGCCATTCTGGCGCGGGCCGAAACCCTGCTGGGCGTGGATCTGCGCGGCGCTCTGGAGATTGACGGGCTGACATTCAAACGCGTGCAGATGCTGGCAATCGACGGCGCGCCGCTGATCCAGATGGCCTATCTTGACGCCCAAGGCCAGCCCTTTGCCTTCTGCCTGACAATGCGCGACGCCGAGAACCGGGGCAACAAGACGGCCATGTCCTGGGACCTGGCGACCGCCAGCTGGGTCGAGGGCGGCGTGGGCTTTGTGCTGGTTGGCGGGCAGGACACTGAGCGGGTGGGCGAGATAGCCACCCGGTTTCAGGGCGTGATCTAGCTGCTCTGCGCGGCGGCGGGCAGGCTGCCTTTGATCTCGATGACACGGCGGGGATAGGGCATCTCAATGCCTTCGGCCTTGAGCGCGTTCCAAATCAGAAACAGCACGTCCGAGGTGAATTTATTGTCGCCATCATCCAGCCCGTTGACCCAGAACTCGCAGGCGAAATCGACGCCGCTTTCGCCAAAGCCGCGCAGCTCGCAATCGGGCGGGTAGGGCGCATCGAGCACGCCGGGATGCGTTGCCACGGCGGCCTCGACAATGCCCGGCACGCGGTTGATATCGGTTTCATAGGTGACGGAAAACGGCGCCTCATAGCGGTTGGCGGAGCCGCTATCGGAGTAGTTCACCACCCGCGTCGTGATGAAATCCTCGTTCGGCACGACCACCCAGCGCCCGTCGAAGGTCTCCAGAATGGCGGCGCGGGCCATCATCTTGACGATCTTGCCCTGCTCGCCGCCATCAAGCTCGACGTAATCGCCGACCGTGGCCTGACCCTCCAAAAGCAGGATCACGCCCGAGATGAAGTTCGACGCGATTTTCTGCAGGCCAAAGCCGAGACCCACACCGATGGCACCGCCCAGGACGGCGAGGGCGGACAGGTTGATGCCCATAATGTTCATCAAGAGCAGGAAGGCCGCGCCGAAGATCAGGAATTCCACCGCCTTGATGGCGAGCGTTTTCAGCGAGGGGCGCATATCCTGCTGGGTGAGGTAATCGGCTGATTGCTGGTTTGACCAGCCGCCCAGCCAGAACAGGATCGAGCCCGCAATGACCCCGCGCACAATGGCCATCAGCGAGAAGCCGATATTGCCGATCTGAACGCGGGTGTCCTCCAAGAGCAGCGTGACATCATCGAGAAGCCCCACCGCATAGAGCGCGGCCACCGGCAGCAGAATATATTTGCCCAGAAGCTTCAGGAAGGGCACGTGCAAAATGTCGCGCACGAAGATGCGCGCGGCGATGAAGATGAAGACCCGTTTGCCAAAGGCGATGACCTCGCCCGAGCCAAAGATCGACCGCGTGGCCTGCTCGCCTATGCCCGTCAGCGCGAAGGCGATCAGCGGCAAAAGGAGCGGCAGGAATTGCAGCACGAAGCGGCGGGCGGTCGATAAGATCGACGCGTTTTCCGCAGGCGGCGTCAGCAATTGCGCCAGACGCGGCACGGCCACCCGGCTGATCAGCACCGCCAGCATATAGGCCGCGGTAAGCACCGCAAATTGCGACCACGCGGCGGGCGACAGGAGCCAGCCCTTTGCGAGGTCCGCGCCTTGGGTCAGATAGCCCATCGCCTGGACCACGAAGGGGGGGAGGGTGTCGGTGTCCATCTGTGGTGCTTCCTGTCGCTGGCTCAGTGCCTTCCTTTACCTTGAGTGGCTGTAGGGGCCAAGTGGAAGTGCTTTTTCGGAGAGGTGCCGCATTGATGTCAAATTTGGTTCCTAAGTTTGGGCATTATGAATCGCCTAATTTCCCTGTCTCTGATCGCTGTCATTTGTTGCGGTGTCTACTGGATCCGCGCGCAACCGGTAGTGTCAGACGAAGACCGCCTTGCTGCAAGGCAGCTGGTGGTCACCTGCAAGAAGGAAGAGTTGAAACAAGAATCCATTCAAGCGTGCGACCGTCTGCTGGCGCAGACGTCCCTAAAGCCGGGCACACGCGGGGACCTGTTGTTTCGAAAAGCCTTTACCTTGGAGCTGATGGGAGACGATGCCGCAGCGCTGGCAGTTTATAATGAGGCTGCGCCAATCGCAGTCTATGAGCGCCGCTGGGTTTGGAACAATCGTGGGTGGATAAATCTACGTGCCAAACACTGGGACGCTGTCGAGCGGGACGCAAATCTGGTGCTCATGGACCAACCGGACCTGCGCGATGGTGCGTATTACGCGGCACTGAGATTGCTGAGAGCACGTGCGCACGCCTTGGGCGATACGGCTCAGGAGCATGCGATTGGATTAAGATACCTTGGGGATAAGCCTGAGAGCCGATATGCGCTGAACCGCAGAATAGCCCATGTGTGGGACGCTCCGCGACCTTTCCCCGAGCCGGGTCGCAGTTTGACCTTATTGGCAGACCTGACACGCGCAATTGCGCACCGGCCGGATAAATCTGAACTCTACGTGATGCGCCTAGATGCATTGTCGCAATTGGGTCTCTCGGCGCTTGCGGTCAAGGAAATGAACCGGCTCGGCGCGATTGACGCGGAAAACCCCGAACAAGAACCGGTCATTTCAACTGATCAGGTTAAAGAAGTGTATGATGAGCTGAAGGTGCATTGGATGAGCCA
>CALFWN010000330.1 GCA_937928335.1 uncultured Litoreibacter sp.
CTGCCTTTACGTGCAGGAGGATATTGCCGAAGGGCTGACCGAAATGCTGACAGGCGCGATGGCAGAGCTGACGGTTGGCGAGCCGTGGGACATGGCCACCGATATCGGGCCGATCATCGACGCCCCGGCGCGGACCAAGATCTCGAACCATATCGAACAGGCCCGCAGCGAGGGCCGGGTGCTGTGCGAAACCCCGCATCAGGCGATGGGCAATTTCATCCCGCCAACACTGATCCGGGTCGGCAGCATCTCTGACATGAAAGAGGAAATCTTCGGCCCGGTTCTGCATCTGGCCACGTTCAAATCCGACCAGCTGGAACAGGTGATCGAGGATATCAATGACACCGGTTACGGGCTGACCTTCGGTCTGCACAGCCGCATCGACGACCGGGTGCAGCAGGTGGTTGATCTTGTCGAGGCGGGTAATGTCTATGTGAACCGCAACCAGATCGGTGCGATTGTCGGCTCGCAGCCATTTGGCGGAGAGGGGCTGTCAGGCACCGGCCCCAAAGCGGGCGGGCCGCATTACCTGATGAAGTTTATGCGCCTTCAGGGTCAGCCGCTTGAAGAGCAAGAGATGACCCTGCCCGGCCCGACCGGCGAGAGCAACCGGCTGACCATCCGGCCGCGTGCGCCGATGCTGTGTCTGGGGCCGGATATCGGTGCCCAGATGAGTGCGGTGGACAAGGCAGGCGGCCGCCCGGTGGAGGGTGAGGGCCTTGCTGATTGCGACAGGCTGGACGATATCGGCGGCGTGCTGTGGTGGGGCGACGCGGATACGGCGCGCGACATCCGGCAACGGCTGGCCGCGCGTGCGGGGCCGATCCTGCCACTGATCACGGGGGAGCCCAGCCCGGCGGATGTCATTGCGGAGCGCCATGTCTGCATCGACACCACGGCCTCGGGGGGCAATGCGCAGCTCTTGGCGGAGGTCGCAACCTAGCGCTTGCAGAGCCGTGGCGATTGCGTCAGCCTCACGCCCATGTTTCCGATACGCGACCATAACCCGTCAGAGCGCACGCCCTACGTCACCTACGCCCTGATCGTGGCCAATATCGTGATCTTCCTGAGCTACTGGCCCTTGCAGACCAATGATGCCTCGACCCTTGGCCCGTTCTGGGATGCCTGGGCGATGCGGCCGTTCGAGATTGTGCAGGGGATAGATCTGCACACGCTGGTGACCTCGATGTTTCTGCATGGCGGCTGGATGCATCTGGCGGGTAACATGCTGTTTCTCTACATTTTTGGTGACAATCTCGAAGACCAGCTGGGCCATTTCTGGTTTCTGGCCTTCTATCTTGTTTGCGGCGTTGTCGCCGATCTGGGCCAGCTTGCGGCTGATCCTTCCAGCACCATTCCGAATGTCGGCGCATCCGGCGCGATAGCGGGCATCATGGGGGGCTACCTGCTGCTGTTCCCCAAGGCCAAGGTTGACGTGATCCTGATTGTTATCGTGTTTTTCAAGATATTCCCGATCCCGGCCTGGATCGTGCTGGGTGTCTGGATGGGGCTGCAGCTGTTCAGCGGCGCGACGGCAGATGTGAGCGCGGGCGGGGTGGCCTATTGGGCCCATGCGGGCGGCTTTGTTGCGGGGCTGGTGCTGCTGATCCCCTTCTGGCTGCGTCAGGGCGGGCAGGAGTTCTGGCGTCGCAGCGAGGGCCATCCGCCGCATCCTGAGGCGCGCTATTCGCCCTCGACCATCCCTGTCGTGGGGAGGCGCAAATGAAGGCGCGGTCCCATGCGTCCTGCCATTGCGGTGCGGTGCGCATCTCTTTCGAGATGGTGGGAGGGCTTGACGGCCTGCGTCGTTGTGACTGCTCGCTTTGCCGGCGCAAATATCCGGGGGCAGTGACGGGCCGCGTCGATGATCTGGTGATTGAACGGGGCGAGGGTAATCTGGGCCTGTACCAGTTCGGCACCATGACCGCGCGCCACCAGTTTTGCAAAACCTGCGGCGTTCATGTGTTTCACCAGCGTCGGTCGAACCCGGAGGAAATCGGGGTCAATGTGGCCTGCGTCGAGGGGCTGGATCCGCGTATCGCGGGGGATGCGGAATGGGTGGACGGGGTTGTTCATCCCAGTGATGTCGGCTGACGCTCGCGCTGCCGCGCATCGCCCCACCCACCATCCCGCAGGCCAAAGGGCAGGGTTTACGCCCGTTCGCTATATTCCATCGACTCCGTGTCCACGATGATCGCCTCATCCACATTGATGAAAGGCGGCACCATGATGCGCACGCCATTGTCCAGAAGCGCGGGCTTGAAGGATTTCGACGCGGTCTGTCCTTTGACCACCGGCTCGGTCTCGGTGACGGTGCAGGTGACCTTCTGGGGCAGCGACACGCTGAGCGCCTCGCTCTCATAATACTCGATCTGCGCGGTCATGCCGTCTTGCAGGAAGGGGCGGCGTTCGCCCAAAAGATCGGCCGGAAGCTCGATCTGCTCATAGGATTCAGTATCCATGAAGGTCAGCATCCCGTCGGTTTCAAACAAAAACTGCTGGTCTTTTTGCTCAAGACGCACGCGCTCGACCTTGTCGGCGGAGCGAAAACGCTCGTTCAATTTGGACCCGTTGCGCAGGTTTTTCATCTCGACCTGTGCAAATGCGCCACCCTTGCCAGGTTTTACATGGTC
>CALFWN010000331.1 GCA_937928335.1 uncultured Litoreibacter sp.
GGAGCTGTCAGGGATCACGCAATTGGTGTCGGCCTCTTTGCCATCCGGGCCCCAGCCCTTGCCGCCCGCCCGGATCAGCGCGGGCATGGAGGCGTCAATGATCACATCAGAGGGGACATGCAGATTGGTGATGCCCTTGTCGGAATTGACCATATAGAGCGGCGGGTTCTCGGCCAGCGCCTTGTCGATCGCGGCCAGAATTTCCGTGGCCTTCGGCGCGTCTGCAATGGCGTCCAGCACCGCACCAAGGCCGGAGTTTGGGTTCACGCAAGCCGCGTCCAGCTGGGCAGCATAAGTCTCAAAGACCGGCTTCAGGAAGGCGCGCACCGCATGGCCGAAGATGATCGGGTCAGAGACCTTCATCATCGTGGCCTTCATATGGATCGAGAACAGCGTGCCTTCAGCCTTGGTCGCGGCAACCTGATCCTCCAGAAATGCGCCCAGCGCCTTGGCGGACATGAAGGACGCGTCGACGATGGTGCCGGCGGGGTAGGCGATCCCGTCTTTCAGGACCGTTGCTGATCCATCCTTGCCCACCAGTTCGATCCGCGCCGTGGCCTCGGACGCCAGCGTCACGGAGGTCTCGTTTGAGCGGAAATCATTGGCGCTCATCGTTGAAACGCGGGTCTTGCTGTCAGCCGACCATGCCCCCATCCGGTGCGGGTTGGCCTGCGCGTAATTCTTCACGGCTGCCGCCGCGCGCCGGTCTGAATTGCCCTCGCGCAGCACCGGGTTTACGGCAGAGCCCTTGACCGCGTCGTAACGGGCCCGCACCTCTTTCTCCGCATCTGTTTCGGGGGTCTCGGGATAGTCGGGCAGCGCATAGCCCTTGCCCTGAAGCTCGCTCACCGCCTCCACCAGCTGCGGCACCGAGGCCGAGATATTGGGCAGCTTGATCACATTGGCATCCGGTGTCTTGACCAGCTGGCCAAGGGCGGCAAGGTCGTCGCTTTGGCGCTGCGCTTCCGTCAGATGATCGGGAAAGGCGGCAATGATGCGCCCCGCCAGCGAGATGTCCCGCTGGCCCACGCTCACGCCCGCAGCAGAGGTGAAACTCTGGATGATCGGCAGAAATGATGCAGATGCCAGCTCGGGGGCTTCATCCACTTTGGTATAAACAATGTCGGGTGTTTTCATATCTGCCATGACGCGAGGGACCTTTTTGCTGTTTGGCGCAATCCCTAAACAACCGTCGGGCCAAGGTCCACTGATTGGGGTTAAATTTGACCTTTGCCGCATGATCGCCGGCATGGAGCAGCTGCCGCGCGCTTTCGAAAAGACCGAATTTATGCTATGAATGCCTCCACTTTCAACGTCAAAGAGGTCTGTTTATCTATTTAAGGAGTTAACGATTTGCTTGATTCCAATCGCATTTATAAATTTCTGAACGGGCGGGAATCGCTGCTTGCCTATATCATTTCATTCTGTGTCGTATTTTGCTGCTGGGTCCTTATTTTCAGGGCGGGCAGCGCGGTCAAATCGCTCGACGAGCCTGACTTTCTACAGATTTCCCAAGTTCTGGCCGAGACGGGTATGTTCGCGCTGGAACCGGGGACGCCCACGGCCTACCGCGCTCCGGGGTTGGTGTTCTATCTTGCCCCGCTAACTGCCCTCGGGGCTGATCTTATGCAGGCACGGCTGGCCAATGCGCTTTTGGCGGGGGGCACGCTGATCTTGCTGTTCCATCTGATCCGCAGACAAGCAGGACCAGTGGCCGGCTTGTTCGCGGTGCTCATGATGGCGTGTTGGCCGGTGATGATATACGCGGCCACGACGCTCTACCCACAGACATTGGCCGCGTTCTTACTGGTCGCGACGCTGCTTCTGGCCGATTTCTACCGCAGTACGGGGCATCGGTGGTTGGCCCTGTTGGCTGGCTTGGTATTCGGCGCCGCCATCCTGACGGTGCCACTCTTGCTGTTGTTGTCGCCTATCCTTTGGTTCTGGGTATTCGTGCAGCGCAGGCGCGGCGCTCTAGCTATGCTGCTTTTTGCGGCGGTATCGGCGGCGGTGGTCTGTTCCTGGACCTTGCGCAACTACAACGCGCTGGGTGGCTTCGTTCCAGTGGCCACCAGTTCTGGATTCAACCTTCTGGCGGGCAATACGGCGCAGGCGCGGTGGAACACCAGCCTGAATGTCCGGTTCCCGGAATATGTCTACACCGAGATGACCGGCAAGACAGAGCTGCAACGCAACAGCATCATGACCAAAGCGGCTTTCAAGGAAATCCAGGCCGATGAGATACGGTTTGTGAAGCTCTATATGGCCAAATTCGCCCATTGGTTCCACTTTCAAAACCGCCTGCTGTCCGATACGGAAAAAGGGGTCGAAACCGGGGCGCTGTCCCTCGGCAAACGCGAAGCCGTGCTGTTTGCCAGCTGGCTCTTGGTGCTGATCGGGCCGCTGGCGTGCCGTCTTTGGATGCTCAGGCAGGTGCCGTTCAGGCGCATAGAGCTGCTGTTCCTAGCGCTTTGGGTCTTTGGCGGCATGGCCTACGCGCTGTTCTTCACCCGCATCCGGTTCCGGCTGCCCTTTGATTGGCTGGTGATTTCATCAAATGCCATCTTCGTGTCGGAGCTGGTACAGCGCGCCATTTCAAAACACATCAGCGGCGCCCTCCCTCCTATAGAGCAAGCAGCGCGCCGTGGTGGCAGATCACCTGAGCCGCGCAGCTTTGGCCTGCCCGAACCGCTTGGCCTCCATCATGGTGCTGAAGATAGCTTGCCAGAAACGCGCCATTGAACGAGTCTCCCGCCCCGGTGGTGTCCACCGGGGAGGTGACAGGCGGTGTGGTGTGGCGCCGGGTCTCACCCCCCAGCAAACACAGCACATCGCCTGCGCCGTTCTTGACCACCACCTGCTGCGCGCCGTAGCCAAGATACCGCTCCAGACTGGCCTGCGGCGTGGCATCACCAAACGCGGCCTGCTCGTCGTCAAAGCTGGGAAACACCAACGAGGCAACAGATGCGGTCCGGGCAATGGTCGCTTTCAGATGGCCAGAGCTGCGCCACAAGGCCGGGCGGATATTGGGGTCAAATGCCACAAAACATCCCCGTTCACGGGCCTTCGCCAAGGCGTCATGCAGATGCGCAAGACCGTCATCGGGCAAGATCGCGAGGGTGATCCCCGACAGATAAACCACATCCGCCCCGCCAAGCACCCTGTCCAGATATGCGGGGTCAGCGGCCAATTGCCGGGCAGCTGACGTGTCACGCCAGTAGGAAAAGCTGCGCTCCGCCCCGTCGAGATGGATCATGTAAAGCCCGGGCCGCCGATCCGGCAGGCGCTGCACGGGCTCACAGGAAATGCCGGCCGCCTCGATAAAGGCGACCATCTCATCCGAGATCGGGTCGGTCCCGACCGCCGACATAAACCCCACGGACCAGCTTTCGGGCAAGGCCGCGCGGGCATACCACAGGGAGTTGAACACGTCGCCGGCAAAGGATTTGCGCATCAGCCCGCCCTGAGCCTGTGACAGCTCCACCATACATTCGCCAATGCCGATCAATCTGCCCGCCATACCAGGAAATCCTCTCAATTTTTCGGGGCAACATGACCGCAAGCCACTTGCGCTGTCGAGAGCAAACCGGGCTACCCCGTTTCCTCTGCCACTGCAAAAGTGGTAACCATGCAGGATGGTCGGGGCCACCCGACAGGTTCAACAGGAAAGACAAGCTATGCAAACGATAGGCGGCCTTCTGATTTTTGTCCTCGATATCTGGGCAATCGCATCCATCTTCAATGCCAGGGTAGAGACGGGCACCAAGATCATGTGGATTCTGCTGGTTCTGATCCTGCCGGTGATTGGCTTCCTGATCTGGTTCTTTGCAGGCCCCAGAGGCGACACCTCCCCCTAGCGGCTGCTCAGAATGAAGGCCTGGCTGACGGCGCTGCGCACCTGCTGGTCGAGATAGGGTTTTGCGATAATGAACACCGGCTCCCCGATGGCGCCGGTCAGCAGCTTTTCCGGATAGGGTGTGACGAACACGGCCGAGACCGCCGGGTGCTGCCTGCTGATCCTGCGCGCGGCATCCAGCCCGGAGGATGCGTCGGCAAGGCTCAGCGCCGTTATGATCAATTCCGGCGGGGACGTCGCCGCAAGGCAGACAGCCTCCGACGCGGTCCGCGCCACCCCGGTAACGGTGCATCCCATATCGCCAAGGCAGCTCGACATATCCATTGCCAGCATCGGGTCATCCTCGATGATCAGCACCCGGCTGCCGGTGCGGTAGGGCATCTCCTGCAACGCGGTCTCGAAAAGCTCCGGCACATTCTGCAAGGACACCCCCAGAATCTGGGCGATCTGCGCGAAGGAGAATTCCTCGATCGTGCGCAAAAGCAGCGTTTCGCGTGATCCCGGCGTGAGCGCAAGAATTTGCCGCCGCGCCGCTGTCTGGCTCAGCGAGCAGGCCCTCAGCGCGTTCCATATGGTATTGAGATTGGTGAAAAGCTGCACCCGAATGTCGATGGCGGAGATCGCGCCCAGGTCAGGGCGGGTGGACAATCGGGCCTTTGCCGCCAGCGTGTCGCCGCTGTTTTGATGTCCGGTCAGCGCACGCCCATAGCGCCGCAGAAAGGGCATGGCCGCGTCAAGAATATCTCCTGCTGCGCGCCGAGCGCCTTTGGCCATCTGGATGCCTCAACTTTCGCACCGATTTTCGGGGATGCCGCAGCCATAGCGCCCAGAGATGAATAAAACGGTAAGACCGGTCGCAATACCGGGCCTGCCCCTAGCGCACGGTCTGCCCGGGCGCAAAGACCGGAGACAGCTCGATCAGCCGGTTCTCGATGGTGCTGGGCTTGCTCAGCGCATCCGCCATCAGCTCTGCCGCTTTCTGGCCAATCTCCACCCGGCAGCTGTCCATCGTGGCAAGCCGCTTGGACATGCCATCCAGAAGCTCCAGCCCGTTAAAGCCCGCCAACCCGATCTCGCCGGGCACGTCATAGCCGGCCTCTGTGCAGTAAAGCAGCCCGCCTGCGCCAATCATATCATTGGAATAATACAGAAAATCGAGGTCTTTCGTGCGCGTCAGGATCGCCTCGGTCATCTCGCGGCCCTTGGCCAGCGCCGAGCCGCCCGAGTAATATTCCTCATCCGCCAGCGACAGCCCGGCCTCATTCAGCACCGACTTGAACCCCTCAAAGCGTTTGCGGGCCCGGTGGTCGAGCGGCATTTTCGTGCCCAGAAACCCGATCCGGCGATAGCCGCGTTTCAGGATTTCCTTCGCCGTTTCCCGCCCGGCCCGCTCATGGCTGATGCCCACACAGGCATCAATCGCTGCGCCGTCAACATCCATGATCTCGACAATCGGAACGCCGGAATTCTTCATCATCTTGCGCGCGGGCTCCGTGTGCTCCAGCCCGGCCACGATCAGCCCGGTCGGGCGCCAGGACAGCATCTCGAAGATCACCTGCTCTTCTTTCTCCGGCTCATAGCCGCTGACGCCCACCACCGGCTGCAAAGGGGTGTCATCCAGCACGCTGGAGATGCCCATCATCACTTCGGGGAACACCATATTCGACAAAGAGGGGATGATGACGCCCACCAGATTGACGCTGTTTGACGCCAGCGCGCCCGCGATCTTGTTGGGCACATAGCCCATCTCCCGCGCTGCGGTCAGGACCTTTTCACGCGTCTTTTCAGAGACTTCGCCACGATTTCGCAACACCCGGCTGACGGTCATTTCAGAGACGCCCGACGCCTCGGAGACGTCACGAAGGGTCAGGTTAGGCCGGTAATCCGGGTCGGATCTGCTGGTCAAATGAGGCGGCCCTTGTCCAAGAAGTAGCTCACCTTTCTTAACCCGCATTCCTGGGCTTGTCCAAACTGTAATCTGCAGCTACGTTACCGCTAACAAAGATAGGTTTGCCCGTCGGCAACGTCGGACCAAGCCACTGAAAGGGGACGCGCCTGGGCCACTTGCGCATCCCCTTTTTTGTTGCCTCTCAGAAAAGAATTCCCCACAAAAGCCCCCGTGGTCCCGTGGCTCAACTGGATAGAGCAGCCCCCTCCTAAGGGGCAGGTTGCAGGTTCGAATCCTGCCGGGGTCACCAAAAACACCTGAAAAATATGGCTTATTTACAGGGCTTTGTGCAGAAGCGTGCAGAAAGTCCCGTCAGCTTTCGCGGCGAATTCTGCTGAAGCGGCGGAAATCTCGTACAAAACCTGTACAAAATTCGCACGTCTTTGCGCAGTTTGGTGCCTCCCAATGAGCTGGCGGGTTGCGAACACATGCGCGGAACGGAAGTTCGGCAGCGCAACGCGCAAGCAGATTATTATGTTCTTGGCGGACAAGGCCTCGGATGACGGTTCAGGCATCTGGTGTTCCAAGGGCACGATACAGCGTCACACCGAACTGGGGGAGACTACAGTTAAGCGAACCGTGCGCGAGTTCCTCAAGGAAGGCATCTTGGTCGAAACCGGCGCGCGCACCTGCAAGAACGGATTCACGGTCGTTTACCGGATCGATCTCGCCAAAGTGGAGGCGCTGGAACCCACGCTCGAGCCCGAGATTGAGACGGGGTCCACAGTGGCCCCCGTCCAGACTGGACCCGGTACGGGGGCCACTGTGGCCGGGGTACCGGGGCCACCACGGCCCCCAAACCATCCAAAAACCATCCATAAACCACCTACGCGCAAGCGCGAGGCGGCGGCGGATGAAGAAGCTGATAAGATTTTGGCAGCCTATCCGCCGGATCGCCTTCGCGGCAAATCGGCCTGCCTCGCCCAGATCGAGGAGGCCATGAAGGAAGGGATCGAACCCGAGGACTTGCTGCTGGCCGTCCGAGCCTACGCGACCGACAGCGCAGGTTTCACCCGCTCCAAGGTCTGCTTTTCCGACAACTGGTTCCAGTCGCGACGCTGGCTGGCTTATGTTGAGAAACAAGCGGAAGACCGAGAGAAGACGGCAGCATTGCAGGCGGACCACCATGCGCGGCTGGCTTGCTGGATCAGTGATCGCAGCCCGATGTGCAAACACATCACGGCACCGCAAGTCACAGCATTGCTTGCCTCAAAGCTTGTTACGCAAGCCCAAATCCAAGCCGCAGGCCTCAGATCATGAGCACCACCGATCCCACTGAAGAGCAAACAGCAAGGCGACCCATGTCATACGCTGGCGCTGCTGACACGGGACCTTGCGAGGGGCGGCACGCCTCCCCTTCGAACCCCACCGGCGCGGGCAAAGCCCCCGCTAAAGAGCCGCTCAGCGAGACCTTTGTCTTCCGCTGCACCGCGTCCGAGAAGGCCCAGCTGCGCGCCAAAGCCGAGGCCGCTGGCCTGCCTGCCTCGACGCTTCTGCGCGAGGCACTTGGCCTGACTGAGGCGCGCCGTCGTAAGCCCGTCCCACGCATCGATCCGGCGCTCGTGTTGGCCGTCGGGCGCATCGGTGGCAACCTCAACCAGATCGCGCGCTGGCTGAACCACGCAATGAAGGTCGGGCGCACCGACCTCGACACTCTGACCGTCGCCCGCCGCCTTGTGGTGATCGAACGCCAGCTCGCCGCGCTCCTCGATGAGGCGCGGCAGTGCTGATCAAGTTCTTCCCCAATGGCAATGGCGCGGGGGCGGGGCCGGTCGGGTACCTCGTGGCCGAGCGTGTGTTGGCCTATGACGGCAACCGCGACCCAATCCGCGATGCGGACGGCCAGCCGAAAACCGTCACCCGCGATCCACTGCCCGAGGTCCTGCGCGGCAATCCCGAACGCACCGAAGCCCTGATCGACGCCAGCCGCCACCAGTGGACTT
>CALFWN010000332.1 GCA_937928335.1 uncultured Litoreibacter sp.
CCGATGACGGTAGTGATCGCCACGGTATTTTCTAGCATAGCTGCTAACGACTCTAATAGTAGTTTTGCCCTGGCTTTTACCGTAATTATGTTAGGGGGAGTATTTCAAATTATCTTTGGTTTGACCACGAACCGCACGCCGTCCTCGCGCTCTAACGTGGCCCCCTCGGCCGGTGTCACGATGCCCAGCTGCGCCAGCGGATTGCCGTCCACGCTCAATGTGCCATCCGGGGCCAGCGCAATTATGCCCGCGTCTGCTGGCACAAAAACCGGCGCGCCGCCCGCGTCCAGAACCCGGTGCCCGTCAGCGGTCAACAGCTCTCCGTCAGGCGATGGAAAGAACGCGCCCGACCGGGTGATGCGTTCGCCGGCAGGCGTCTCAATTTGGAAAAAACCGTCGCCCTCGATGGCGAAGTCAAACCTGCCGCCGGTCTGGGCCATGCTGCCTTGGGCAAACCGTGTCGCATGGCTGTCGGCGGTGGCAAAAGACACGGATGGCTGGCCTTCGCCCGTCGCCCGCACATATTCCGAGAACACCAACCCCTCGGAACGAAACCCCGTCGTGGCCGAGTTCGCCATATTATGCGCGATGCTCTGCATCTCTTTCATCAACCCGCTTTGGCGGGTCAGCGAGGCGTAGATCGCATTGCTCATCTCAGCCCCCCACCACCAACGGCACGATGCCGTCAGTCCAAAAGCTGGTCAGCGTGCGGGTCATGAAGGTCATCGACACCCAGAACACGGCCAGCATCGCGGCCACTTTCGGCACAAAGGTCAGCGTCATTTCCTGAATGGAGGTCAGCGCCTGAAAAAGCCCGACCAGCAGCCCCACAGCCAGGGCTGTCAGCAAAATAGGGGTCGAAATCACGACAGAGACCCAAAGCCCCTGCCGCAAAATGTCGAAAAACTCCGCCTCGGACATCATCAGACAGGCATCCTCAGAATTTCCTGATAGGCCTCGACCACCTTGTCGCGCACGGTCACGGCTGTCTGCACCGCCAGCTCCGTCTGCGCCAATGCCTGTACCAAAGTATGCGGGTCCACCCCGCCGGTGACGGCCCTTTGCGCGGCCTGCTCGCCCTGCTGCAACACGTCCGCAAATTCCTGAACGGCCTTGACGGCAGAGCCCGCCTCAGCCTGCGTGGCAGGTCTGGCGGCGCCGTAGCTTTGGGCGGCAAACTGGGCTGTAATGTTCATGGCGGCTCCTATCTGCGAAGAATATCAAGGACGGCGGAGGACATTTTCCGCGTCTGTTCAAACATTTTGAGATTGGCCTCATAGCTGCGCTGCGCCTCGCGGGCATCCGCGATCTCCACCACGATGTTGACGTTCGAGCCATCGTAATAGCCCTGCGGGTCGGCCATCGGATGCGAGGGGTCATAAATCTTGGGCAGGGCGGTGCGGTCCAGCCTGACCGCGCCTTGCTTGACCATGCCCTGATCGGGGCCAGACATCATCTGCTGCTCGAAACTGGCGGTCTTGCGGCGGAAGCCGGGCGTGTCGACATTGGCCATGTTTTCCGACACCAGCCGCAGCCGCGCCGATTGCGCCTGCATCCCGCTGGCGGCCATCATCAGGGATGTGCTCAGATCACTCATACCGGAATTCCTTTACCTGCCACGCCCAAGACTGGTGCGCAAAATGCCCAGCGCGCTTTGATAGACGGTCACGGCCCGCGAATGCTGCCGCTCCGCATCAATGGATTTCAGCAATTCCCCTTCCAACGAGACCGAGTTGCCATTCGGCGCAATCTCCGCCGCGCGGTCAATGACGGGGGCCATACCCATCGCCTGACCGCTGGTCACGATATGGCCCGCGCGCGGCACATGGGCCGAGCGCGCCATCGGCAGGCTTTGCGGGCCGCCATGCGGATCGGGCAGGGTCATCGCCCGAAAATTGGGGGTGTCGGCATTGGCAATATTGCCCGCCACGACCGCCTGCTGGCTGGCCGCGTGCTGCGCCATCTTATGTGCTGCGTGAAACAGCTCGATAGATTTGAACACCGGGGCTTCTCCCTCGATTGCTTTCAACAAAGCCTTAAGGGTGATTCCTTTAGAAACCGTAATCGACGCGACATTTTAGGGACCGCCCATGTATTCCAGCTTTGCCCCCCTTATCAGTGACATAGAGGATATCTCCCCCGTCGAACGCCGGGGCCATGTCACCGCGACACATGGCGGATTGGTCGATGTCAGCGGCCTGTCCAGCTTCGCGCGGGTGGGCGATCTGGTGGAAATGACCGGGCCAGACGGCCCTGCGCCTGCCGAAATTCTGTCGCTTTGTGGTGGCGTGGCGCAGGTTTTGCCCGCCGCAGGCCCCCGCGGCACGGCGATTGGCGACAGGGTGCGCTATATCGGGGAGGGGCATATCCGCCCTGATCTGTCATGGGTTGGCCGGGTGATCGACGCCTATGGCCGCCCGCTTGATGGCCGCCCGATGGCCAAAGGCCCGGACAAACGCAGCGTCCTGGCATCCCCGCCCAAAGCCACCTCGCGCCGGCGTCTAGGCCCACGTATTGAAACGGGTCTGGCCGCCTTCAACACGTTCCTGCCGCTCGTGCGCGGCCAGCGGATCGGATTGTTTGCAGGCTCTGGCGTGGGCAAATCCACCCTGCTCGCGCAACTGGCCCAGACGGTGGAGGCTGATTTTACCGTGATCGCCCTGATCGGCGAACGGGGCCGCGAGGTGCGCGAATTCATCGAAGATACGCTGGGCCCCGATGGTCTGGCCCGTTCCATCGTGGTGGCGGCGACCTCCGACCAGTCGCCCGTGACCCGCCGCCGTGCCTCCTGGACCGCGATGGCCGTGGCGGAGTTTCTGCGCGATCAGGGCGCGCATGTCCTGTTTCTGGCAGATTCAGTCACCCGGTTTTGCGAGGCGCATCGCGAGATCGCCCTCACCGTCGGGGAACCTGGCGGCCCTCAGGGCTACCCCGCCTCCACCGCGCAGCAGGTGATGAACCTGTGTGAACGCGCGGGCCCCGGGCTGCAGGACAAAGGTGATATCACCGCGATTTTCTCCGTGCTGGTCGCGGCCTCCGATATGGATGAGCCTGTCGCCGACATGGTGCGCGGGGTCCTTGACGGCCACGTGATCCTGGATCGCAACATCGCCGAACGGGGCCGCTTCCCGGCCATCGATGTGCTGCGGTCTGTGTCGCGCAGTTTCACCAAGGCCCACGAGGCCGAGGCGCAAGCGATCATCGCCGCCGCCCGCAGCCATATGTCGGTCTATGCGCAATCCGAGCTGATGATACAGGCGGGCCTCTACAAACCCGGCGCGGACCCGGCCATCGACCAATCCATCCGCCTGCGCCCAAGGCTCGAGAGCTTCCTGTCGGGCAATGCGGGCAGCACAGCATCAAACGGGGCCACTGATCTTGCAAGGCTCGCCGATATCTTGACAGAGGCCAAACCAAAGTGATCGGCACCGCTCACCGCTCACCGCTCACCGCTCACCGCTCACCGCTCACCGCTCACCGCTCACCGCTCGTCTTTCCTTGGATGAATGTTGCTGAGGTCCCGGCCAAAGAACGCGAAACTCCTGCCCGGCCAACACAGCGGCCTCGTGGGACGTTGATGCGACATCCATGCGCAACGCATGGGCTGCGCCGTGGGGGGCCTGCTATGATATTCGACCAGACCAAATCGCATCAGCGCGGGCCTGCATCGCCGTAGACCCCGCCATATTGCGAGGCGCGGGCCTCTATCTCCTGTCTTCCCTGACGCAACGCTGCATCAGCCCTTCAAAAGAGCCGTCCCGTATTGGATGCCTGCAGCAGCTGCAGCGCGACCGAGCCGCTTGTGGCTGTCACCCCTTGCGCCACTTGGGTTTGCAGCAGGAACCTTTGCACGATCTCTTCCTGCATCTCAGGCGTGCCCAGTTCCGAAACCGCGTCCGTTCCGAAAGCAAAGGCCGCGCGCTCTTTGAGGATATTCAACTGGTCATCAATGGGCAGGGTGCCAAAGGAGGAGGGCAGACCCAAAGCCGTCTCGAACACTTTGCGCAATGGCGGATTGCCCATGATCGTGAACCATTTCGTATCGTCCGAGACCGGCCGCTCGGCCAGCTCGCCAAAACTGCGCTGCAGGTTCAGTGCAAGGCGCAGCTCTTCGCTTTGTGCGCCGATGCTGACCTCGAAACTTTGTTCGATATAGGCAGATGTGACGCGGTCCATGAACGCCTCTGTGCGGATCGCCGGGCTGGTGAAATCAAACGCTGCGGCCAATTCGCGGTAGCGGGTGTCAGACAGCAGGTTGGACAAAGCGTCCGGCGCGGTCGCGCCATCATCCAGAATACGTTGAATGAAGAACCTGTTGTCCAGATCATCCTGCAGCCCGAACGCCCCAAGGGCCACGGACAGGGCCGCGCGGTTGTTGACCAGGGCTTCCGGCGTCTCAAACGATGCGAAATCAGCGCGAAACTGCGCCACCTCCCGCGCCACCTGGCCGCTGGCGGCAAAGGCGTCCCGTTGCGCCTCGCCCGTGCGGTTGAGAAACACCCAGCCAGTATAGCCGCCAAAAGGGACAACCGGAGAAAAATTCATCCCGCGGCCTGCCGCAAAATGACCTCTTCACGCGGCAATAGCTGACGCAGCAATTTCAGTGCAGGGTAGATCTTGCGGTCTTGAAACAGCGTCTGGGCACTGCTCAAGATATCGCGTGACAGCGCGTCTTGAAACGCGGATTGAAGCGGGGCCAGCCCCTGCATGACCTGATGTCTGGCCTCGTCATATGGCACGTCCCCGCTCAGGATCAGCTGCATGATATAACAGACACGGCGTACCGGGGTGTTTGCCTCTTCGGGGTGGATGGCGTCACGCAGGCGCAAGATATTTGCGTCCGGCGTCAGGATGCTGACCCGCGTGCGTCGATCCCCGTTTTCGACCACGACCCCGTTGACCAGAACCCGCTCTTTCGGTCCCAGTTTCAAAACCAGGCCGGTCATCTTGCGCTGGCCGCGTTCAGGCCGCGCATGACGCTGAGATTCACATCGATCAGGGCGCTGGCATCCAGCCCGTCTTTCAAGACCTTTCTGGACTGCACAATCGTGAATTCGGACAGGTAGAACAGCGTCGCTTTCAAATCTTCAGGCAGGCTGTTTTGGGCATCCGACACGCTGGCTGCAATGGTGGCCCACATGCGGCGGTTGGTATCGATAGCCGCGGCCAACTGGTTGAAATTACCCTGCTCGGAGGCGATGCGCAGGCGCGAGGTGACGCGGGCGAGCGTATCATATTCGCCGGACCGCCCCGTTTTCGTTGGCGCGGCGGACGAGTGGTAGGCATGTTGGGCAAGCTGCATAGCGGACATGGAAAATAATCACTTTCTGGAATGGGTCATGGGATGGGACGCCGCGACGCGGCGCCCCAAAGTGATATTACCGGAACAGCGACAAGATGCTTTGCGGTGCCTGATTGGCGATCGACAGGGCCTGTACGCCAAGCTGCTGTTGCACTTGAAGCGCCTGCAGCCGGGCAGAGGCTTCCTCCATATCGGCATCGACCAGGGTGCCGATCCCGGTTTTCAGCGAATCTGTCAGCTTGCCCACAAATTCGGATTGGATCTCGATCCGACCCTGCGCAGAGCCAAACTCTGCCGCACCATCAATCGAGTTCTGGATCAGAACCTCGATATTGGCCAGCGCCGCATCCGCACCGCCATTGGTGGAGACATCAATGTTATCAAGCCCGAACAGACCGCCAGAGGCCTCGCCACCCGCAGCGCCCACCGCGTTGAA
>CALFWN010000333.1 GCA_937928335.1 uncultured Litoreibacter sp.
TCGATCACGATGACCGAGCGGGGATGGCGTCCGTCCTGCTCGAACGAGGCCAGCAGATCAGCCTCCACGCTCACCTGCGCGGTGCCGTTCACCCGCACCACATTATTCGATCCCGGCACCATGAACATCAGCGACACGCGACCGTCAGCCACAATATTGCGCAATGAATCCATGCGGTTATTGCCCCGCCAATCGGGCATCGCCAAGGTACGCGCATCAAGCTCGCGCACCACCGGGCCAATGTCTCCGCGCGGGCTGCCATCGGTGCCGTCTGGTCCGACCGTACTCAGAACGCAAAACCGCGAGGCCATGATCCACTTGCGGTAAACCGGCGTCATGGCGCACGCGACCTTAATCAGAGAGGCCTCGCCGGGCCGGTCGTAAAGCGCCTCAAGCGCCGCGATATCCTCGATGAAGCCACTCACTGCGCCTCGGCAGGGCGCACGAAGCCCGCCTCCTCCAGCAACGCATCAGAGGCCGCCTCCACCTCGCGCTCCAGCCGCTCCAGAAACTCTTCCTTGGACAGGCCCGCAGGAATCGGCGGCAGGAATTCCACGACCGCAGTGCCGGGCTGGCGGTAAATCCCGTGGCGCGGCCAGAACACGCCCGCATTGGTGGCAACAGGGTAGCAATCCGTGCCCATCTGCTCATACAGCACCGCCGTCCCGATCTTGTAGGGCCGCTTCACCCCCGGCGCGAGCCGGGTGCCCTGGCTGTAAATCACCAGCTGGCCGGGCAGCGCCTCGCCCTTTTTGACATCGGCCAGCATCTTGGCGATGGCCTTGCCGCGCTTGCCACGGTTCACCGGCACGCAGCCCAGACGGTAGGCATATTGGCCCAGAATAGGGGCAAAAAGCAGGATCTGCTTCATGATGAACTTGCCATGCGGGATGGCGTCGAAAATCATGATGATATCCAGAAACGACTGATGCTTGGCCGCGACCAGCACCTGATCGGTGGGCGGGGTGCCGCGCACCTCGCAATGCAGGCCCACCATCCACCCGGCCAGCCATTTCACGTAGCGGCTATAGGCGTGGCAGGCGGCAACCGCGCCATGCGGGCTGAACAAGGTCCAGGGCAGGAAAAGCAGCGCATAGATCGGCATCCCGATATACATCACGATGATAAAGGCCAGCGATCGCAGCCATTGAATTGCGTAGCCCATCGAGTGGCCTCCCTATTTGAGCGCCTTGAGCGCCGACAAGGCCGCGCCGCGCGTGGCCCAGAAGGCCACCATCGCGCCAAAGAGCGGGATCAGCAACGGCCAGAGCCAATGCAGCCCCACAAAGCCCAGCCCTGTGAGAAACGCGCCCTCCTCCGCGGCCCTCGGCAACAGCGCAACCGCCCCCATGCCAAGCAAGGTGCCCACGGCCCCGCCAGCCAGCGTGCGCAGGGTGAAGCGGCGCACAAAGGCGCGGGCTATATATATGTCGCGCGCGCCCACCAGCCGGGTCACTCGGATCACCTGCGCGTTGGCCGCCAAAGCCGCGCGGGCCGCCAGCGTGATCATGGCGGCGGTGGACAGGGCAATCAGCGTGATCGCGGTCCAGCCCAGAACCCGCAGCCGGTTCGCGGCCTCCACCAGCGGTCTGCGCCAGCGGGTGTGGTCATCAAGAACCGCGCCGGGGGCCTCGGCCGCCAGCCGCAATCGCAGCCCTTCCGCGTCATAGCCGTCATCTTCCTCGACTACCTCGATCAGCCGCGGGATCGGCAAGGCGTCAATCGGCAGGTCAGGGCCAAACCACGGCTCCAGCAGCAGGCGCTGCTCCTCCTCGCCCAGAATGCGCGACCGCGCCACGCCCGGCGTCAGCCGCAACACCTCCTGGGCCGCGCGGGTCTGCGCCTCCAGCTCTGCCTCAGGCGCAGAGATCCGCACCGTCGAGGACCGCGCCAGCTCCGATGACCACCGCTCCGCCAGCCGTCCCGTGGCAAAGGACAGCGCCAGCGCGAACACCGCCAGAAACGCCATCGCGCCCGCCGTCAATGTGGTCAGGGTGGCGGTGAACCCCGTGGGCGGCACCACCCGGTCGGCCTGCACATCGCCGCGCAGCAGCTCCATCAGCGAGGCCAGCACCGCCTTCACAGATCCGCCCCCGCCAATTGCAGCTTGCGGTTGGCGATCCGCAGGACACGCGCCGATATCTGGTTCTTGGTGGTGCGGATCAGGTTCAGATCATGCGTCGCCAGCATCACCGATTTGCCCATCTTGTTCAGCTCGATCAGCAGCGACATCAGCCGCTGCGACATCTCCCAATCGACATTGCCGGTCGGCTCATCCGCCAAAATCACGTCCGGCCCCATGATCACGGCCCGCGCAAGGGCCGCGCGTTGCCGTTCGCCGCCCGACAACTCGGGCGGGCACTGTTGCTGCTGGTCACGCAGCCCGACCCAGTCGATCAGCGCTTTAAGATTGTCCTTCTCGGCCTCGACATCGCGCCCGGCCACGGTCAGCGGCAGCGCGATGTTTTCGGCCACGCTGAGATGGTCCAGAAACCGGCAATCCTGATGCACCACCCCGATGCGCCGCCGCGCCAGCGCAACCTGATCGCGCGCCAGCCCGCGCACGTCCTGGCCAAACACCTGCACCAGCCCTGAACTGGGTGACAAATCCATGTAGCACAGCTTCAGAAAGGTCGATTTGCCGGAGCCCGAGGGTCCCGTCAGAAAATGGAACGAGCCCGGCTGGATACGCAACGAAATATCGCTCAGCAAATCATCCCCGCCATAGGAATAGGCCACATTGTCTAACTCGATCACGGGGGGCTGCTCCGGTTTATGTTTTAGACACAATTAGGCCATAGCAGGACACACTTGCAATCAATCAGAAACACAAACCCTTGGAATAGCAAAGGCCACGCGCTAAGACCTGTTCAACGCGGGGAACGACCTCTGGCCAAGAGGGACGGAGCAAGGGACGAAAATGCGGCTGATTTGCCCAAATTGTGACGCTGAATATGAGGTAGATGGCGACCAGATCTCATCTGAGGGTCGGGACGTGCAATGCTCGAACTGTGCTCATACATGGCTTCAGATGCCCGAAGGATTCGACGACACAGCAGCCCCGGACACCCTCGAAAAGAGCGAGAGCGAAGAATTTGACGTCGAAGGCGGCGCTGATGACGAAGAAGTGAATGAGGCGCCCCTCGCCCCTCCCGCGCAGGCGGAGGCCGCACAAACAAGAAAAACCACCGACCCGGACGCGCTGAGTGTGATCCGCGAAGAGGTACAAAACGAGCTGCGCCACCGCACCGCCGGGTAGAGCACGGCCAGCCCGAGGGCGGCCCCGAGGATCCCACCCGCCAAACCGATCACAGAGGATTCGAGGGCGATGGTGAGCGACACCTGCCGGCGACTGGCGCCGAGGGCCTTGAGGACACCGAATTCCCGGGTGCGCTCGAGGGTCGCCAAGAGCAATCCATTCAGGACCCCGAGCCCCGCGAGCGCCGCCATGGC